>JBQCFH010000013.1:0-9016 GCA_051959385.1 Rhizobiaceae bacterium
GAAGGGGGCGCTGTCCCGCAAGCCTCGCAGCCGGTAACGGGCGAAAATCTCGAAAGACGGAGCTCTACGTTGCCCCCCTCTGCCCTGCCGGGCATCTCCCCCGCAAGGGGGGAGATCAGCCAATCGCCGGACTCCTCCCGCGTCCGCGGCATCGTCGACGGCGAATGGCGGGTCGTCGGCTGGGTCACCTCCGGCGGCTACGCGCATTACGTCGGCAAGTCGATGGCGCAGGGCTATGTGCCCGCGGCACTGGCGGAAGACGAAAGCGCCGGCCTGTTCGAGATCGAGATCCTCGGCCACCGCCGCCCGGCGCGCATCAATGTCGAGCCGCTGTTCGACCCGACGGGCGAGAAGATGCGCGGATAAAGATCGAACTGCCGCTGTTGTGTGTCGTGCGTCCTTCGAGGCTTGCCCTTCGGGCTTCGCACCTCAGGATGAGGATCGGTGGTGCCAGTCCTCCCATCTTGAACCGCAGATGCCTGGAGCACTGCGTGGCCGGGCCCGGCCTCCCTCATCCTGAGGTGTGAGCGAAGCGAGCCTCGAAGGACGCACCGCAAAGCCACGTCTCCCCTCAGTGCTCCTTCGTACCAGCGAAGAAGAGTTTTTCCCACTTCTTCTGGGCCTGGTAGCCTTCGCGGATGAAGGGCGTGAAGGGCGCCAGGTTGAGCAGGAGCCAGTTGGTCAGGCTGGCGGGAAAACGCGTCGGCTTGACGAAATCGACGAAAAGCACCACGCGCGTGTCGTCCGAGTGGTTCCACGCCTCGTGCTCGTAGGCGTCATCGAAGATCAGCACCTTGCCCTCGTCCCAGTGGCAGACGCGGTCGAGCACGCGGATGGCGATCTTGTCGCGCGGTTCGGGCACTTTCAGCCCGAGATGCAGCCTGAGTACCCCGTTATACGGCCCGCGATGCGGCTTCAGGTGCTTGCCCGGCTCGAAGATGGAGAACATCGCCGCCTTCAGGCCGGGAATCTTCTGCAGGATGCGCCAGGTTTCCGGGCAGGCGCGGACGCCCTCCTCCGAGACGGAACCGTAGCCGCAGAGCACGAAGGTCTTCCAGTTGCGGTCCGTCGAGATGGTGCGCACTTCGTTCAAGATCTCGTGGAAGCCGGGCAGTTCGTCCTTGCGCGTCAGCACCCGGTCGAGTTCGGCGCGGATAAGCGTCCATTCCTTTTCGATGTCGGCCGCCCAGGGGAAGGTGGCGTTGTCATAGACGGGCGGATTGCCGAGCTTCGCATATTTGAGGTTTAGCCGTTCCGCCCAGTCCACGATGGCTTGGCCGATCCGGTATCCCAGGCCCTTGCCGAACATGGGATCCTCGATCCCTTCGGTACGCTTCTGCTCGAATTTCCCGACCGTGATTTTCTGGTCCATTTCAGGCGATCCTGCACGTCTACGCAGGCACAGGGGGGCCCGCGATGCTGGCACGAGATGTCGCCGGCAAGCGGCGATTCAACCGGCGAATTTGGGCAACCCGAATTGAGGCAGAATCAGGGCAACGTCGCCCGACCTGCTTTTCCGCGCTCAGTGCGAGGTGGATGATTTGTCGATATAGACGGTCAGGGAGCCGTCGTCGTTCAGCTTTGTCGCCACTACGTCGGCGGCCTTGACGGACTTTTCATCGAGCTTGGCCTTGAGCGACGTGTTCTCTTGAATCGCGTCCTGCAGGCTCTTTATTCCGGCGCGGTTTTCCGAAGCGGCCTTGTCGATGGCGCTCTGATCGGATTTTCCGCTTCCGACATCGACGACCTGGATAAAGGCCACTTTGGTCATCGACTTCACCCGCGTCGCGCTCTCCTCGCTGGAGCGCATGGCGGAGATCGCCGCCTGGACAGAGCTTTCCCCCTGCTTCGGCGCGGTGTCTTCCGGAGCGACGCCGCCGGTGTTCGGCGTCTGCTGGACGCTGTCGCTCATCGCCTTGGTGGCATTGTTGGTATTGTTCGCCGAACCGGCGGCGAAAGCCGGCGCGCATAGCACGAGCATGCCTGTCATTGCCGCGCCGATGGCCGATTTCCTCATCTTCCGGCTCCTTGCTCACGCCTCCCGTGAAGAAACAGGGTGGGAAGCCAAGGGTTCCCTGAAATCAACCTCCGCCGTGTCAGGAAGCAGAGGCGAGCCGCTCCCGCAGCGGGCCATCGATCGGCTCGAACGTTCCGGTCGCCGGATCGCGGACCAGGAGGCGACCGGTGGCGACGCCGAAGAACGCGCCGTGCAGTTCGAGCTTTCCGGCTTCGACCAGCGTACGCACCCAGGGGAAAGTCATCATGTTCTTCAGGCTGAGTTCGACCGAGGCGTATTCCAGCTTGCGCAGATATTCCTCGTGATCATGGTCCTCCTTCGGCCCGAGGCTTTCGGCCGCGGGCGCGATCTGCGCCATCCAGCGGCCGATATAGTCGCCGGGCGAGAGCGGCTCCTGCTCGTCGGCGAAGGCGCGGATGCCGCCGCAATGCGCGTGACCCAAGATGACGATATGCTTTACGTGAAGCGCCTGCACGCCGAACTCCAGCGCCGCGCTCGTGCCGTGCTGGGTGCCGCCGTGCTGCTCGTAGGGCGGGATGATGTTGGCGACGTTGCGGACGACGAGGAGTTCGCCCGGCGAGGCGTCGAAGATCACCTCGGGCGAGACGCGGGAATCGACGCAGCCGACGACCATGATCTCCGGATGCTGGCCCTTTTCGGCCAAGGTCTCGTAGCGTCCATGCTCCTTCGCGAAACGGTTCCTCAGAAAGGCCCGATGACCATCGATCAACCGCTTCGGAAACATCTCGCTACTCCTTCTGCTTAAAACTCATCCGCCGAGGCACGGCTCCGTGCCGCCATATCAGACTTGTCAAGCCGGCCCAACCCTCCGATCGGCTTTTGCCGCTAGTCCATCCGCCACCAATCGCTATTCGCCGTGACGCGCTCGATGCCGCTCGCGTCGACCGAGGCGAGAAGCTGCAGAACCGTCCGTCCGCCGATCTCCAGGTCCGGCGCGATCTCGGCGAGCGGCAGAAGCACGAAGGCGCGCTCGGCCACGCGCGGATGCGGCACCTCCAGGCCCGGCTCGTCGATCGCCAGATCGTCGAAGAGCAGGATGTCGATGTCGATAGTGCGCGGTCCCCAGCGCTCGGCGCGCACGCGCTTCAGCCCCATTTCGGCTTCGAGGCAGAGGTCGAGCAGTTCCCTCGGCGAGCGTTCGGTCTCGACGCCGGCCGCCGCGTTCAGGAAATCCGGCTGGTCCGTCCGCCCCCAGGGCGGCGTGCGGTAGATCGAGGAGACGACGCTCACCCGCGTCCGCGCATCGGCATCGATGGCCTTCAGAGCCTTCGCCATCGAATCGCGCGGGTCGCCGAGATTGCCCCCAAGGCCGAGCCAGGCAATGATTTTACTGCGGCCAGACAACCGTCGCCTCGACATGGTCAAGAACGCCCTGGACGGGCGCATTCGGCTTGCGCACCGTTATGGCGGCGCTGACGATGCGCGGGAAGCGCTGGCAAAGCGCCTTTGCCACTTCGAGCGCCAGAGCCTCGATGAGATAGCGCCGGCGACCGGTGATGATCTCCTGGATGACGGAAAAGGCGACGCCGTAGTCCACCGTCGCGTCGATCCGATCCTCCGAGAGCGCCTCGCCCGCCTCGACGGTCAGCTCGGCGTCCACGTAGAATCGCTGGCCGAGCGTTTCCTCCGCGTCGAGCACGCCGTGACGCGCGAAAAAGGCGCAATTCTTCATGCGAATCACGTGCATGGGCAAATGTCATCCTTCAGGGGCATGCGCCAGCATAGCATCCGCCATTTTGAGCGCGTCCACATTGATTGCGACATTGTGGACGCGAAAGAGGACGGCGCCCTTCATGCGCAGGATCACGCTGGTCGCCGCCGTGCCGACGTCGCGGTCATCGACGCCGGCGCGGCCGGTGACGGCGCCGACGAAGCGCTTGCGCGACGTGCCGACGGCGAGCGGAAAGCCGAGCGCGTGAAGTTCCTCAAACCGGGCCATCAATTCGAGATTGTCCGCCGCCGTTTCCTTGGCGAAGCCGAAGCCGGGATCGAGCACGATGCTGGCGTCCGCGACGCCCGCCGCGCGCGCGATGGCGATCGATTTTTCCAGGAACGCGAACTGGTCCGCGATGACGTCGGGCTCCTTCTTTCTCTCGCGGCCCGTGTGCATGAGGATGAGGCCGGCTCCCGTCTCGGCCGCGACGCGGGCGATGTCCGGTTCGCGCTGCGCGCCCCAGACATCGTTGACGATGTGAGCGCCTTTTGCCACCGCGAGGCGGGCGGTCTCGGCCCGGTACGTATCCACCGAGACGATCGCTCCGTCGGAGACCAACGCCTCGATGATCGGCAGGATACGATCCTGCTCCTCCTTCGCGGTGATCGGGCGCGCGCCGGGACGGGTCGATTCGCCGCCGACGTCGATGATCGCCGCGCCCTCCCCGCGCATCCGCTCCGCCTGCGCCAGCGCGCTCTCCGGCGTGAAATAGCGTCCGCCATCGGCGAAGGAATCGGGCGTGACGTTCAGGATGCCCATCACGAGGGCGTGTGCGCCGAATTCGAGGCTTCGGCCATGAGCCAGTTGCCACCGCCGGACACTCATGCTGGAAAGATGCTCCATTTCGCTGGAGGGGCTTTCTGATGCGGCCCGGCATGAAAATCAACGGCCTTTGCTTGTCCGCTCGCCGCCGCGGCCGGCGATGGAAGCGGGTAGCGGCCGCATTCTGCCTGTTGCTCCTGCCGGCAGGCCCTGCCTTGGCCGCCAGCCTGGTCAAGAGCTACAGCTATTTCACGCTCGACGCATCGACGCTGGACGAACTGGAAACGCAATTGCGGACCCGTGGACCGCGGGTCCAGAGCTCGGGCGGCCAGCACCCCGGCGCGACGAGGATGCGATTCAACACTAAGACGACGTACCTCCAGCAAGGCGGCCGGTGTCGCGTGGCGGATGCGAGGACCGTCCTCAAGGTCGAGGTGATCCTGCCGCGCTGGCGGCCGCGGCGGCAACCGGAGGCGGATATGCGCATCATCTGGGACACGCTCGCTTCGGACATAAGCCGCCACGAGGGCCAGCACGTGGATATCGGCAAGGACTATGCCGGCAAGCTGGAGCAGGCGATCCGCTCGCTCGGACCGGCCGCGACCTGCGCGGAAATGGCGGCCAAGGTGAAGCAGGCCACCAACAGGGTGCTCGATCAGCACGACAGGGCGCAACTGGAATTCGACCGGGTCGAAAGCATCAATTTCGAGGATCGTTTCCAGCGGCTGCTCGATTACCGGCTGAGGCAGATGGAGGACCAGCGATCGCGCGGCAAGCCGCGCCACAATCGGTGAACTGAGTGCGTTTGGCTTCAGGGCAGGAGCCCTCGCATATGAAGTTCGACCCCCACTCCGGTCGGCTGCGCCGACCACCTCTCCCCCGCTCGATGGGGGAGAGGAAACCCCGGCCGCAAGGCTTGGCTCCCTTCCTCTACCCCACGAAAGTGGGGGAGAGGTGTCCGCGAAGCGGACGGAGTGGGGGTTATTCCGCCACCTGCGAAACTCCGCCCTTTCAGCACGAACTTCTCAGCCATTATTTACAGTTCGACCACCCAGCCATCGCCCGATGCGGTCCGTCGCCTCGGCCATGTCGGCAACGCTGCCGGCATAGGAAAAACGCATGAAGCGGTGGCCCTCGACCGTATCGAAATCGAGGCCCGGCGTCGCCGCGACATGCGCCTCCGCCAGCATGCGGCGGGCGAAATCCATGCTGTCATTCGTGTGCGCCGACACGTCGCAATAGGCGTAGAAGGCGCCGTCCATCGGCGCGGCGATGCGGAAGCCGAGCTCTGGCAGCCGCTTCAGGAGCATGTCGCGGCTCTGCCGGTAGCGGTCCTTGACCGCATCGAGTTCCCCGGCGGCATCGAAGGCGCGGATCGCCGCGCGCTGCGATATTTCGGGCGCGGAGATGTAGAGGCTCTGCTGCACGCGCTCGACCGGCCGCACGAGTTCTTCCGGCAGGACCATCCAGCCGATGCGCCAGCCGGTCATGCAGTAATATTTCGAAAACGAGTTGATCACCGTCACGTCCGGCCGGATCGCAAGCGCCGTCCGGTCAGCGCCTGTGTAGTTCAGCCGATGATAAATCTCGTCCGATATCGCCGCGATGCCAAGGGAGGCGGCGCATTCGAGCAGTCTGTCGAGCTCGGCATCGGGAATGATCGCGCCGGTCGGATTCGCCGGGCTGGCGAAGAGCACGCCTTTGAGGGGCCGGCGCCGATGCGCCTCGGCAAGCTGCGCGGCGGTCAGGTAGCCTTCCGGCCCGAGCGGAATCTCCACGACCTTCAAACCGAGCATAGCCATGATATTGCGATAGGCTGGATAGCCGGGCGCGGTGATCGCCACCCGGTCGCCGGGATCGAAAAGCGTCAGGAAAGCGAGGTTGAAGGCGGCCGACGACCCCGTGGTGACCACGACGCGGCTGGCCGGCACCTGCACGCGATAGTGATCGGCATAGTGCGCGGCGATCGCTTCGCGCAGACCGGCAAGGCCTAGCGCATCCGTGTAGCCGATACGGCCGTCGGCAAGCGCCGCCCGCGCCGCCTCGCGCACGATGCCCGGCGCCGGGTCGGAGGGCTGGCCGACGGCCATCGAGATCACGTCAAGGCCCTCGGCCTTCAGCCGGTTCGCCTCGGCGAGCACGTCCATGGCATGGAAGGGCTCGACGGCGCTGCGCCTTGAAACGAATACCGCCATGCCTGCGCATTCTCCACTGCCGCGCGGCGACCGCGCCGCGCCGCACAAATGCCCGAATGGTGTGGGGATCACAAGGCCGTCCTTCGCGAGGTTGAGAAGGCCGGAGCGATCCCGAACGCTTGATTGGCTCCGGACGGCACGAACAATTAAGATCGTATAGACGAAAACCGGCGCTATATCCCCGTGCGCCGAGGCATGAATATCCCCGGTCGGACAGCGGCCGGCGCAGGCAAGAGGACAGACATCCATGAAAAAGGCAATTCTCACCGCCATCGGCGGCGCGGCCGTCTCCGTCGGCATGCTTGCCGCCGGCTATGTCTCGGGCATGGGGTCGCCGGCAAACGCCGAAACGCCTCACGTCGTCAAGGTCGCGGATAACGCCCCCTTCAGCAGCGCCTCCGACAAGGCCGCGATCGAGGCGATCATCCACGACTACCTCGTGAAGAATCCCGAGGTCATGCTCGAAGTGCAGGACGCGCTCGAGAAGAAGCAGAGCGAGGCGCAGAAGGTCGCCCAGCAGAAGGTCATCAAGCAATCCTCGAAGGAGATCTTCGACGCCTCCTATGACGGCATCATCGGCAATCCGGACGGCAAGGTCTCAATTGTCGAGTTCTTCGACTACAACTGCCATTTCTGCCGGGGCGCGCTGTCCGACATGCAGGCGCTCGTCAAGGAGAACAAGGATTTGCGCTTCGTATTGAAGGAATTCCCGATCCTCGGCGAGGATTCGGCCAAGGCAAGCGTCGTATCCATGGCCTTCAAGAAGATGATGCCGGAGAAATATGCCGACTTCCATCAGCAGCTTCTCGGCGACAAGGGTCGCGCCGACGAGGACAAGGCGATCAAGATCGCCGTGTCGCTCGGCGCGGACGAGGCCGCGCTCCGCAAGGAAATGAAAGACCCCGCCATCCAGCAGGATATCCAGGCCACCTACGATCTCGCCAACAAGCTGTCGATCTCCGGCACGCCTTCCTACGTCGTCGGCGACGAAGTGGTTTTCGGCGCGCTCGGCAAGAAGGTGCTCGACGAAAAGCTCGCCAACGTCCGCGCCTGCGATCATACGACCTGCTGAGTCCTGCCCCAACTGCTTGTGGACACGACAAGAAGGCGCTTGCACGGTTTGCGTCGCAGCGTAAGCCGATGTAGAGGTTCCGCGCGCAGCGAAAGGACTTTCTTCTGAAACCGGTTTTTGTACTGAACGGCCCGAATCTCAACATGCTCGGCAAGCGCGAGCCCGGAATCTATGGTGGCAAGACGCTCGACGAAATCGGCGAGGATTGCCGGGCCGCGGGCAAGTCGCTCGGCCTAGATGTCGACTTCCGCCAGTCCAACCATGAAGGCGACCTCGTCACCTGGATCCAGGAAGCGGGCGAGAAGGCGGCCGGCGTGGTCATCAATCCCGGCGCCTACGGGCACACCTCCATCGCCATCCACGACGCGATCCGGTCGGTCGCGCCGCTGCCGGTGGCGGAGGTACATCTCTCCAATATCCACGCGCGCGAGCCGTTCCGGCACGTCTCGATGGTCGCGCCTGTCGCAACGGGGATGATTTGCGGCTTCGGCCCGCTCGGCTACGAACTGGCGCTGCGGGCGATCGCCGGACGGCTTTGAGACAACGATAAAAAGGGGCGCAACCGAATGCCTAGCAAGAAGAACGATGTCGACCAGCAACTGATCCGCGATTTGGCGGGCATCCTGAACGACACCAACCTGACGGAAATCGAGATCGAAAGCGACGATTTCCGAGTGCGCGTCTCGCGCCAGACAGGCTCCGCCTTGCAATCGTTCAGCATTCCGGCGGCTGCGCCCGCCGCTCCCGTTCTTCCGTCGGCAACGCCGGCTCCCGCCACGGCAGCTCCCGCGCCGGCCGCCGAGGCCCCTTCCAAGAACGCGGTGCCCTCGCCCATGGTCGGCACGGCCTATCGTTCGCCCGCCCCCGGTTCCGATCCGTTCATCCAGGTCGGCCAGAGCGTGCGCGAGGGCCAGACGCTCCTCATCATCGAGGCAATGAAGACGATGAACCAGATCCCCTCGCCGCGCGCCGGCACGGTCAGCGCCATCCTGGTCGAGGACGGGCAGCCGGTCGAATACGGCGAGCCCCTCGTGATCATCGACTGAGCGGGGCCGGAGCGTGTTCCAGAAGGTCCTCATAGCCAACCGCGGGGAGATCGCTCTGCGCATCCTGCGCGCGTGCAAGGAGCTCGGCATCCAGACGGTGGCGGTGCATTCGACGGCCGACGCCGACGCCATGCATGTGCGACTTGCCGACGAGAGCGTCTGCATCGGCCCGCCCGCCTCGCGCGAGAG
>JBQCFH010000014.1:0-2084 GCA_051959385.1 Rhizobiaceae bacterium
GGGGGGCACCCCCGGGCAACCCCCACCCCCCCCCCCGGGGGGGGGGGGGGGGGGCGGGCGGGGGGGGGGGGGGGGGCGTCAGATAACTGGATCCACCCCCACCCCGACCCGCCTTGCGGGTCGACCCTCCCCACAAGGGGGAGGGTGGGAGCCAAGCGGCACCCTCTTTGCCAATCTCCAGCGTTGGAGATCACCTCTCGGCAAGGGGAGCGCGGAGCTTCGGGCACCATCCTCACACCCCGAACGGCGTCCAGATCGACTTGATGCGCGTGGCCTTGAACAGGAACTCCTCGCCCTGGCCCTCGATCGGATCGTACCAGTCGCGCGCTTTGCCGTTGTTCACCCAGGTGAGCTTCAGATTGCCGGCGGATTCGCGCTCCACCATGGCCGATCCCTCGGCCGAGCCGAAATACCAGTGCGCGGCGATGTCGTCATGCTTGGCCATGACCGAAGCAAGCTGGTCGCGGTCGCCGGTGACGATGTTGATGACGCCGCCCGGAACGTCGCTCGTGTCGAGGACCTGGTAGAGGTCGCAGGCCGGCAGCGGCTGGCGTGGGGAGGGCGTGATGACGACCCGGTTGCCCATCGCGACCGCCGGCAGGACGAGCGACAGGAAGGAGAGAAGCGGTGCCTCGTCCGGGCAGGATATGCCGATCACCTCCCACGGCTCCGGCAGAGCCAAGGACAGCATGCGCGCCTGCGGCCCTCGCACCGCCCCGTCATATTTATCTGCCCAGGCGGCATAATACATCGTGCGCGCCACCGACGCGGCGACTTCCTTCCTGGCCTGCGCGGGCGAAGCGCCGGTCGCCTGGCGCAGCCGCGCAGCGAATTCGTCGGCCCTGAGTTCCAGATTCTCGGCGAGGAAATAGAGCACCTGCGCGCGGGCATGACCGGTCGCGCCGCTCCAGCCTTCCGCCTTGCGCGCCGCCTCCACCGCGTTGCGGATATCCTTGCGGTTGCCGAAACCGGCTTCGGTCACGGCATTGCCGGCATGATCGACCACGGGATAGGAATAGCCGGAGTCCGGCCGCGCCTGCTTGCCGTCGATGTAGAGCTTTACCGTTCGGTCGAGCGCGCGCGGGGCGCCGCCCG
Organism: Rhizobiaceae bacterium; assembly: GCA_051959385.1. Classification (GTDB taxonomy): domain Bacteria; phylum Pseudomonadota; class Alphaproteobacteria; order Rhizobiales; family Rhizobiaceae; genus Mesorhizobium_L. The sequence continues at coordinate 1,096 of JBQCFH010000014.1, forward strand.
GCAGCCCTTCCTCCGCCGGCAAGGGAGCATCGAGCGGCGGGGCGACATGCGCCGGCTGCGCCTTCTTCCCCCTGGCGGGCACGATATATTCGTGAATTCCTTCCCGGCCGCCCTCGCGGCCGAAGCCGCTTTCCTTGTAGCCGCCGAAGCCGACCGCGCCGTCGAAGAGGTTGGTCGAGTTGATCCACACCACGCCGGATTTCACCCGGCGCGCCGTGTCGAAGGCCGTGTCCAGGTTCTGCGACCAGATCGAGGCCGCCAGCCCATAGCGGCTGTTGTTGGCAAGCTGCACCGCCTCGCCCGGCGTGCGGAACGTCATCGCGGCGAGCACGGGACCGAAAATCTCCTCCTGCGCGAGCGGCGAGGCGGGCGAAACTCCGGTGAACAGGCTCGGCGGGAAGAAGCAGCCGGGCCTGCTGGAAAGCTCCTTTGCCCAGCTCGGCTGGAAGAGGGCTGCGCCCTCCCTGATGCCTGCCTCCACCTTCGCCGTGATCGACTCGATCTGCACCGGCGCGACGACGGCGCCGATATCGGTCGATTTGTCGAGCGGGTCGCCGACGCGCAGCTTTTCCATGCGGGCGCGCAGCTTGCCGTAGAAGCGCTCGGCCACACCCTCCTGCACCAGCGCGCGGGAGCCGGCGCAACAGACCTCGCCCTGGTTGAACCAGATGGCGTCGACCACGCCCTCGACGGCCGCGTCAAGATCGGCGTCGGCGAAGACGATGATGGGCGACTTGCCGCCGAGCTCGAGCGACAGCTTCTTGCCCGTGCCGGCCGTCTGTTTGCGGATGATGCGGCCGACCTCGGTCGAGCCCGTGAAGGCGATCTTGGAGAAGCCCGGATGCGCTACCATCGCCGCGCCGGTCTCGCCGCCGCCATTGACGATGTTGAAGACGCCGGCCGGCAGCCCGGCCTCGTTGCAGATCTCCGCGAAGGCGAGCGCGGTGAGCGGCGTATGCTCGGCCGGCTTCAGCACCACGGTGCAGCCC
>JBQCFH010000015.1:0-5910 GCA_051959385.1 Rhizobiaceae bacterium
AGCAGTTCCACTACGCCCGCTACAACATGCAGGCATCGGTGGCCGAGAACATCCTGTTCGGCATGCCGACCGATCCGGCCTTTGCGCCGCAGGCGCTCGCGCGCAATCCCGTGGTCAGGGACCTGTTGCAGGAGACGGGGCTGCGGAAGCTGCTTCTTGCGCTGGGCATCGAAATCGCCAGGACGTTTGCCGAAATGTTCGGCGATCTGCCGTCGACCAGCGTTCTGTTCGGCCAGGCAGCCGGCCCGACGCCCGAACAGGTCCAGAAACTTCGCGGCATCCTCGACGTCATCGAACGGGACGGGCTCGAGGGCATCGCCGTCGAGGACGAGGACACCTTCATTACCTTATCGATGGACTATATCGAACCGCGCGATCGCTTCGGCTTTTTGAAGGATGAGATCAAGGAAAAGGTTTTGGAGGCGCGTGCGCGCCTTCGCGAGATGCTCAAGGACCAACCTGAAAAGATCAGCTTCAACGATTTCGACGTTTACAACCCGTCGCTGACGATCGCGGACAACATTCTCTTCGGCAGAATTGAAACCAATCTGGTGGGCGGACGAGCCCGCATCATGGCGGCGGTGGCCGCTGTAATGGAGGAGCTCAACCTTTCCAGACTGCCGTTCGAGGCCGGTCTCGCCTTCTATGTCGCTCCGGGCGGGCGCGGCCTCTCCGAGGCGCAGCGGCAGAAGTTCCGGCTGGCTCGCGCATTGATGAAGAAGCCCGACTTCCTTGTCCTCAATCGCCCCCTGGCGTCGCTGTCCCGCCAGGAGCAGCGCGCGATCCTCGAAGCGTTGTTGGCCGAAGCGGAAAGCTCGACGGGCGCGAAGCCCGGAATTCTGTGCGTGCCGGCCGACCCCGCCCATGCAACCCTGTTCGACCGGATCCTGCTATTGCGGCATGGCCGGATGGTTGCGGACGCGGAGCCGGGGTCGCTTGCGGAAACGCAGCCGGATTTCGCAAAGCTTGCCAAAGCCTGACGGAGCGTGCCCGATGCTTCGCAACCATATCCAGAGACCAGGTGCATGACGACATCCCTCGACCAGGAAGTGGCGCTGCTGCGTGGCGTCCCGTTCTTCTCCTCCATCGAAGCCGGCAAGCTGAAGCTGCTTGCCTACTCTTCCACGAAGCTCGGATTCGAGGATGGCGAGATGGTGTTCCGCCAAGGCTCGACCGATGGAGACGCCTATTTCATCCTGGAAGGGGCGGTCGATGTGCTGACGGAGCGCAACGGGCACGAGGTGAAGGTTGCGCACCTTCCCCGATACGCGCTGTTCGGCGAGATATCCGCCCTCTGCGACATACCGAGGACGGCGACGGTCCGCGCCCAGGGCCATCTGGTCGCGCTGCGAATACCCAAGGAAAGCTTTGTCGAACTGATCGGCGGCTCGCCGGGCGTTGCCCTGCAGGTCATCCGGGTCCTTGCAAGGCGCGTCGCCGACACGACGAGCGATCTCGCCGCGGCACTGGAAGCGCGTGTCCGGAATTGAGCTCGACGGCGAGCGGTCAGGCCGGACGCCTTGCCGGAAGCCGGTCGGCCGCGGTCTCAGCCAGAACTTTCGATCCGCGCCAAGGATGCGCGGTGATCCGAAAGCGTCTGCTCAAACTCGGCCAGCAATTCTACGGCGATTTCGCTCAACTGACCGCGCTCGCGCAGTTCCGAAACGATGCGGCGTTGCCGGTCCACATGACGTTCGGCCTCCCGGACGTGCCGGCGGGCCATTTCGAGCTTTGTTTCGATGGCGGGCATCGGCGCAGCATAGCAGCTTTCCCGCACGCCACATAGAGCAGCCGGGTCCAAGCCCCTGACCGCCAATATGCTCGGGCGATCGCGGTCGGGACGGCCGCGCCGCGCACGTCTGATGACAGCCAAGGCACGGAGGTGTAATCTGGCTTCGGGGCCTGGCGTCCGGCTCGGAGACGACGATGAGCGAAGCGGCAGACCTGAACGGCATCCTGCGCCAATCCGCGGATGAGAAGGTGGCGAATGCGATCGAGCGGCTCATCAACGAGGCGCCCGATCACCAGCTTTGTCGCATCAATGTTCTGGCATTCGCGCAGAAGAACGGGTTCGAGGAGGAAAAGGCGATCTCGGCCTTCCTCCACGCCGCGTCGATCGGCCTATTCGACATTTCCTGGAACGTGCTGTGCCCCGGCTGCGGCGGGGTGCTCGACACGAACGCAACGCTGAAGACGATGCAGAGGCATGAATATTTCTGCACGCTTTGCGCTGCCGGATACGAGCCAACGCTCGATGAAATGGTGGAAGTCACGTTTACGGTCAGGCCCCGCATCAGAAGGATCGGCGCCCACAATCCTGAAGAGCTCTCACCGGACGAATATGTCCGGCAGATTTTCTGGGGCTCGGGGGTGGATCTTCCGGAAGAGGGCTTCGCGTCGCTGCTCGAGAGTTTCATCATCGACATCGTCGAACTGCCCGCCGGCGAGAAGGCGATCCTGTCGACCCAGCTTCCCGAAGGCTTCGTGGTCGTATTCGAGCCGGTGACGCACGCCGTCCAATTCCTCGAGGTCAAGGGAGAGCCGTCCCGGGAGCGGCAGAACCTGCTGATGGTCATCGACCGCGAGCACCCGAACAACCAGACGGTGGAGATGCGTCCCGGCCCCATCCGCTTCTCCTTCGAGAACAGGACGGACAGCCGCACGCTTCCTTCCGTCTGCCTCGTCGGCGACGCGCTGCATGAGATGCTCGGCAAGCGCCGCCCGTTCCTGACGGCCAAGCGGCTCCTCACCAACCAGACCTTCCGCGACCTCTATCGGACCGACACGCTCGATGTCGACCAGCGCCTGAAGATCACCAGCCTGACTTTCCTTTTTACGGATCTGCGCGGCTCGACGGCGCTCTACGAACGCGTGGGCGACCTCCAGGCCTTCGAGATCGTGCGGGCGCATTTCCGCGTGTTGAACGAGATCGTCGCCGCCGAAGCCGGGGCGGTGGTGAAGACGATCGGCGACGCCGTCATGGCGACGTTCCCGACTCCTGACCGGGCGGTGAGCGCGGCTCTGCGGATGCGCGAGGCCATGCGCGGATTGAACGAAGCGCGCGGCAGCGAGGAACTCCTGCTCAAGATCGGTATCCACGAAGGGCCGTGCATCGCCGTATCGATGAACGAGAGGCAGGACTATTTCGGTCAGACGGTGAATATCGCCTCGCGCGTCCAGGGGCTTGCCACCTCGCAATCGATCTTCGCCACGAACGCGGTGGTTGCCGATGCGAGGGCCGCCGAAGTGCTCGACGCGGCGAAGCTCACGCCTGTCCCCAAAGGCGCGATGCTACGTGGACTGGCCAACGAAATGTCGCTTTACGTGATCCCCTGAACGGGCTGCAGGCGCTTCGGAAATCCGGGGGTTTGGCGAGCGGCCGTCACCGCCGCCGGTGCTGGATCGTCCTGCTTCTCGCGCCGAGCACCAACGCGCCCGCGGCCAGCGCGGTCAGCCCGAGCACGGCCGCAGCCGTGGCGGCTCTTACCTGATTGCCGCCCCAGAGCGTCACGGATGATTGGGCGTTCCGGCCGAAGGAGCCGCGTGTCCGGTGCAGGCCGTGAACCGTTTCGAAGAGATTGTCCCGCCGATTGTCAGGCACGTAAGAGCCGGTCTGCTGCGCCCGCACGCCCTTGCGCGCGAGGTAGCGGTCGACCAGGCCCGGAAAAACCATGTTGCCGAGGATGGTCACGATCGTGCTGCGGCCGAGCCAATATTCCGGTTCGGTTCCCTTCGCCGCGTCCAGGATCGCCGCCGCGATCGCCTCCGGCTGGTAGACAGGCGCCACGGGACGCGGGCTCTGCGCGACATGGGTGCGCGCCCAGTCGAATTGCGGCGTGTTGACCGCCGGCAATTGCACCATCGTCACCCGGATCCTGCTGCCCTCGTTCATGAGTTCGGTGCGCAGCGATTCCGTGAAGCCGCGGATGGCAGGCTTGGCGCCGCAATAGGCGGCCTGCAGAGGAATGCCGCGATAGGCAAGCGCCGAGCCGACCTGGACGATCGTGCCGCGGTTGCGTCGCCGCATGCCACGCAGCGCCGCCATCGTGCCGTAGACGAAACCGAGATAGGTGACCTCGGTCACCCGCTGGAATTCCTCCGGTTCCATCTCGGCGACGGTGGAGAACACCGTCGCCATGGCGCAGTTGACCCAGATGTCGATCGGGCCGAGCTGTTCCTCGATGTCCTGCGCCGCCTGCAGCACGGCCTTGGCATCGGCCACGTCGGCCTTGACGGTGGCGACGGTCGCGCCGCTGCGGGCGAGTTCGGCCCTGGTCTCATCGAGAGCCTGTTCGTCGCGGGCGATAAGCGCCACCGAGGCTCCGGCCTGGGCGAACCGCCTTGCGGTCGCGCGGCCGACGCCGGCCGAGGCGCCGGTAACGACCACGACCTTGCCATCGAATTCGTTGCTGTTCGGGACGGAGGCGGAGGAGTGGGGGACGATCAGGTTCATGCTGCAAACGCCATTGTCGATAGGAGGGCCACGCGCGAGTTCCGGGAATCGAGGCGCGTGTGCTGGACGATCACCGGCTGCGAGGAGACGAGGACCGAGGAATAGTCGGTGTCGCGCGGCACCGGCTCGGGGTCGTTGAGATCGTTGAACCGAAGGTGCCGCGTCCGTCGGGCCGGGACCTCGACGCGATAGGGCCCGGCGGGCTCACGGTCGGCGAAATAGAGCGTGATCTCGACCTTGGCGTCCACGTCGCCGGGGTTCAGGATGCAGGCAGCTTCATGGGAGATGAGGGTCCTGTCCCCCTCTATGCCGCCGCCCGGAATGTAGCCTTCGGGGATGGCCCAGACTTTCTGGCCGATTTGCATCGTTGAGCCTTCCATTCGTATCAGCGCGAGCCCGGATTCGGGGTCTTGCTTCTTGCGGAGATGCTCGGGGGATTCGGTCAGCACGATCTCGAGGGTGGGACGCACATGGGCTTCACCAAGATGCCCCGCCAAGGCTGAACCATCGCGGCGGCCGAGCACGGCATGGATGTGGAGCGCGCGGCTGCCGTCCGGGGCGAGCGCGACATCGCCGATCAACGAGGCGACCTCGACCTGTTCGTCGACCGGAATGGTCCGATATTCCTTCGCCTCCCAGTCGAAAAATTTCAGCCGGGCGTCCGAGAGTGCGCCGATCGCCGAAAACTGCGCCGCCGATATCTCCTCGCGATCGACGAACTCTTTCAGGCTGGAAAGCACATCCTCGCCGGTTTCGAGAATGATGGCATGGGTCGCGCGCCCTGCCGATTTGTCGAGGAGTTTGCTCTGCACCGTGTCGTCCTTCTGTCCGGGAACGCTTTCCGAACGAGGACAGGCGAAATTCGTTCCGACACGCGACGCGTCGCGAGCGGAAGAAATGGTCGCATGGCGGAACGGTTTGGCGCTGCGCCAGTTATGCCATCGCAGGGGCTGCTGCCCCTCGCGTCCCTAAGACCGTTCCGCAATGTAAATCCCCGTGGGAAGTCCTCCGCCTTTTTGAGGAGATCGAAGATGTCCGACCAAACCGCCGCCGACGTACTCGTCCAGACCCTGATCGACTGGGGTGTCGACACCATCTTCGGAATACCGGGCGACGGCATCAACGGCGTGATCGAGGGACTCAGGAAGCGGCAGGACGAGATCCGTTTCATCCAGGTGCGGCACGAAGAGGCCGCCGCCTTCGCGGCATGCGCCTATGCGAAATGGACCGGCAAGCTCGGCGTCTGCCTGGCGACATCCGGCCCGGGCGGCATCCACCTCCTCAACGGGCTTTATGACGCCAAGCTCGACCGGCAACCGGTGCTCGCCATCACCGGGCTTCAGTTCCACGACCTGCTGCACACCTTCACCCAGCAGGATGTCGAGCTCGACAAGCTCTACATGGACGTCGCGGTCTACAACGTGCGCATCATGGGGCCGGAGCACGTACAGAATACG
>JBQCFH010000016.1:0-15360 GCA_051959385.1 Rhizobiaceae bacterium
GGCTCGACCATCTTCGAAGGCAAGCTGATCATGGGCGACCCGGAGCTTGAAATCCGCACGGTACGCATGCTGCGCGAGGCGCTCGGCCCCGACGCACAGATCAAGCTCGATTCGAACATGCAATGGTCGCTCACCGCGGCGCGCTGGATCCTGCGCGAGATCGAGCCCTACAACATCCGCAACTACGAGGACCCGGTTGCCACCTTCGAGGAGATGGCGGCTTTGCGCCAGCACTCACGCATCCCCTTCTCCACCCACGTGCCCGATCTCCGGCGTGCGGTGGCGCTTGGCGCGCCCGACACCTTCGTCTGCAATTTCGCCGCTCTCGGCGGCTTGGCAAAGACGCTAAAGTTCATCGCCGCCTGCGAGGCGATGGGCAAGGGCTTCTGGTGCTATTCCAACGACCTCGGCATCATGACGGCGGCTTACCTGCATGTGGTGGCCGCGACGCAGTGGATCACGGAAGCCTCGCAATCGCTGTTCCGCTGGCAGATCGGTGACGTCATAAAGGACGGTCCGTTTCGCCAGACGAACAACGTCGTCCGCGTGCCCGAGGGCGACGGCCTCGGCGTCGAACTCGATCCGGCTGCCATGAAGCGCTGGGCGGCCCATTTCGCCCAAAACGGTCCGATGGGGCATTTTTCCGATCCGCGCAGTCCCGGCCGCTATCGCCGCCTGCCGCTCAACTGATTAGATTTGTGGGAGAGACGTGATAGGATCGGACCATGACCAAGCTTCTCGACATGGCCATCGAGGCCGCCTCGCAGCTTTCCCCGGAAGAGCAGGACGAACTCGCGCGGACGATCCTGGAGATCGTGCATGGCGGGAGCGACGAGGTCTATGTCCTGTCGGACGAGGAAAACGCTGCGATCGACCGCGGTCTGGCCGAGCTGGAACAAGGCCAGTACGCGACGATGGAGGATTTGCAAGCCATACTCGCCCGATATCGCAAATGAAGTTCCGGCTGGCGCCGTCCGCCATCTCGGAGATCGAGACGATATTGCAAGGTCTTGCAGCCGAATCGGCCGTGGGCGCCATGGCTGTTGCAGTCAGGTTCGACCAAGTCTTTCGCAAGATCGAAGATTTTCCGGCCATCGGTAAGCCCACCAATCGCAAGAACATGCGATGCGCCAACACACATCCATATCCCTATCTTATCTTCTACAAGACCTCTTCGTCGCTGATTGAAGTCGTAGCGGTCCGTCACGGCGCCCGCAGTCCCCGCTCAATGCCCGCGCGGCCTCGATGATTTCCGCTTGGGTGCATGCCATGCCGTCGAACCTGTCCTCAGACCCTCTCCTCCAGCCCTTTCAGCTCAAGCACCTGACGCTCCGCAACCGGCTGATGTCGACGGCGCACGAGCCGGCCTATTCCGAAGACGGCATGCCGAAGGAGCGCTATCGGCTCTATCATGCCGAGAAGGCGAAGGGCGGCATCGCGCTCACCATGACGGCCGGCTCGGCCATTGTCAGCAGGGACAGTCCCGCCGCTTTCGGCAATTTGCACGCCTATGACGACGCCATCGTGCCCTGGCTGAAGGAACTGGCGGACGAATGCCACGGGCATGGCGCGGCGGTGATGATCCAGATCACCCATCTCGGGCGCCGAACCAACTGGAACAAGGCGGACTGGCTGCCGGTCCTTTCCGCTTCGCCGGTGCGCGAGCCGGCGCACCGCTCTTTCCCGAAACAGGCCGAGGAATGGGATATCGAGCGGATCGTCGCGGACTATGCGGCGGCCGCCCAGCGCTGCCAAGCAGCAGGCCTCGACGGCATCGAGTTCGAAGCCTACGGCCACCTGATGGACGCCTTCTGGTCGCCGGCCACCAACAGGCGCGGCGACGCTTTTGGCGGCAGCCTCGACAACCGGCTGCGCTTTGCCTTCATGGTGATCGACGCCGTCCGCAAGGCCGTCGGCGAAAAATTCATCGTCGGCGTGCGCATGGTCGCCGACGAGGATTGGGAACAGGGATTGTCGCGCGCCGAGGGCGTGGATATCGCCGAGCGCTTCGCCCGCTCCGGCAAGGTCGATTTCCTGAACATCATCCGCGGCCATATCGAAACGGACGCGGCGCTGAACGAGGTGATTCCGATCGCCGGGATGCGCTCCGCCCCGCATCTCGACTTCGCCGGCGAGGTGCGCGCTGCGACGAAGTTCCCCGTCTTTCATGCCGCGCGCATTTCGGACGTGGCGACCGCCCGCCACGCGATCGCAAGCGGCAAGCTCGACATGGTCGGCATGACCCGCCCGCACATCGCCGATCCGTACATTGCAGCCAAGGTCGCCGCCGGCGAGGAGCACCGCATCCGCCCCTGCGTCGGCGCCACCTATTGCCTCGACCGCATCTACGAAGGCGGCGAGGCGCTCTGCATCCACAACGCCGCGACCGGCCGCGAGGCAACCGTCCCGCACGTCATTTCGCGGTCGGACGGACCGCTGACGAAGGTGGTCGTCGTGGGGGCGGGCCCGGCCGGGCTGGAGGCAGCGCGCGCGGCTGCGGAACGCGGACATTCGGTCTCGGTGCTGGAGGCCGCGCCGCAGGCCGGCGGGCAGGTGCGGCTCGCCGCGCAGAATCCGCGCCGGCGCGAGCTGATCGGCATCGTCGACTGGCGCCTGGCGGAACTCGAACGGCTCGGCGTCCCGATCCGCTACGACTGCTGGGCCGAAGCGGACGATGTCACCGCTCTGGGCCCGGACATCGTGGTGATCGCGACGGGGGGCCTGCCGCAATCGCCGCCGCTCGACATGGGCGAGGAGTTTGTCACGACGAGTTGGGATATCATTTCCGGCGCGGTCAAACCGGCCGAAATGGTCCTCGTCTACGACGACAATGGCAGCCACCAGGGCATGACCGCGGCCGAGCTTGCGGCGATCGCCGGCTCAGGCGTCGAACTGGTCTCGCCTGAACGCTTCTTCGCGCCCGAAATGGGCGGCATGAACCACGTGCCTTATATGCGCGCGTTCCATCGCCATGGCGTGCGCGTCACCATCAACACACGGCTGAAGGCGATCCGTCGCGACGGCAACAAGCTGGTCGCCACGCTCGGCTCCGATTTCGCGCCCGAGTGGCGCGAGGAGCGCCGGGTCGACCAGGTGATTGCGGAGCATGGCACTGCCGCCAACGACGAACTCTACCACGCGCTGAAGCCGCTCTCCTCAAACGGCGGGGCCGTCGATTACGAGGCTCTGGTCAAGGGCGGCGCGATCTTCCCTTCGCGCAATTTGGAAGGCGGTTTCACGCTTGTCCGCATCGGCGACGCCGTCGCCTCGCGCAACATCCATGCGGCCATCTACGACGGCATCCGCTATGCCTTGAGGTTCTGAGCGCAAGCTGTTGAACATTTTATCCTATCCGCATGGCAAAGAGCTGCGGACCAGACACGCTGCCGACCTCGACATGAAGCGTGCGCCGGAGTATCGACGGAAGGCGGCTGATTGGCCTTGTCTTGCCGCCGCCGTTCCCGGCGTCGCGACAAAGGCCAGCTCGGCGAGGAGGTCAGATGCTCATTTCACAGATAGCTGCTCCGGACGGCAAGACGGTAGTGGTCGTGCGCGAAGGCAGTGAGACGCGCGCCGTCAAGGGTGCGATCGGGGTCTATGAACTGGCAACCGAGGCGGCGCGTGCCGGCAAGCCGCTCGCCGCGCTGATCGCCGAACGCGGTATCGGCGAGGCGGTGGACCTCGATACCGCCTATCGCGAAGGCCGGATGCTCCTGCCGGTCGCGCATCCCGATCCCGCCCACATGCACGTCACGGGCACCGGTCTCACCCATGTCGGCTCGGCTGCGACGCGCGACGCGATGCACGCGGCCGCCAAAAAGGAGGAGAATCTCACGGATTCCATGAAGATGTTCCGCATGGGCATCGAGGGCGGCAAGCCGGTGGCGGGCGAAGTCGGCGTCCAGCCGGAATGGTTCTACAAGGGCAACGGCACGATCGCCACGGCGCCCGGCGCGCCGCTCCTGTCGCCCGATTTCGCGCTCGACGGCGGCGAGGAGCCGGAGATCGCCGGCATTTACATCATCGGCGACGGCGGCACGCCCTTCCGCATCGGCTTCGCCCTTTCCAACGAATTTTCCGACCACGTCACGGAGCGGCAGAATTATCTCTATCTCGCCCATTCCAAGCTCCGGCCGGCCTCCTTCGGCCCGGAAATCCTGGTCGGCGAGTTGCCCGCCGATATAAGGGGCACGTCCCGCATAAGCCGCGGCGGCAAGGTGCTGTGGGAAAAACCCTTCCTTTCCGGCGAGGCCAACATGTCCCACACCATCGCCAATCTGGAGCACCACCATTTCAAATATGGCCTGTTCCGGCAGCCCGGCGATCTGCATGTCCACATGTTCGGCACCGCCACGCTTTCCTTCGCCGACAAGATCCGCATCGAGCCGGGCGACGTGATGGAGATCGAGGCGCCGGGCTTCGGCCTGCCGCTGAGGAATCCGCTCGCTGTGGCGGCGCCGGCCGGACCGGGCGCCGTGCGGGTTCGCGCACTATGAAAGCGGCATTCGGCAGTAGGTAATAGGCAGTCGGCAGTCGGCAGTAGGCAGAGGCAGTAGGAAGCGGGTTTTCGGCATCGCATTACTCCGCATCTCTCGTGTTCCCGATTGCCGAATGCCAACTGCCGACTGCCGCCTGCCGATTTGCCGAGAGGAACGAACAATGGCCACCGCACCCCACAGAATAGCCATCGTCGGCGTCGGCAAGATCGCGCACGACCAGCACGTGCCCTCGATCGCCGGCAATCCTGATTTCGAGCTTGCCGCGACGGTGAGCCGGCACGGCTCGGTCGAAGGCATCGAAGGCTATTCCGAGCTTCCCGAAATGCTGGCGAAACGGCCCGATATCGACGCGGTCGCGCTCTGCATGCCGCCGCAGGCACGTTACCGCTATGCTGCCGAGGCGCTGGCTGCGCGCCGGCACGTCCTTCTGGAAAAGCCGCCCGGCGCCACGCTGAGCGAGGTTTACGCGCTCGAAAAGCTTGCGTCAGAAGTGGGCCGGACGCTGTTCGCCACCTGGCATTCGCGCTTTGCCGTTTCCGTGCCGGCGGCGAAAGCCTGGCTGGCGGGCAGGAAGGTCAGGCGGCTATCGATCATTTGGAAGGAGGACGTGCGGCGCTGGCATCCGGGCCAGGAATGGATATGGGAGCCCGGCGGGCTCGGCGTCTTCGATCCCGGCATCAACGCGCTGTCGATCCTGACCGAGATCTATCCGAACCCGCTGCATCTTGTCTCCGCCGATCTTTCCTTCCCGGAAAATCGCGGCACGCCCATCGCCGCCTCGCTCCGCTTCGCCGACCCGCATGGCGCGCAGGTGGCGGCCGAATTCGACTGGCGCCAGGAAGGCCCGCAGACCTGGGACATAGAGGCCGAAACTGACCGCGGCAGTCTCAAGCTTTCCCGTGGCGGCGCCGAACTCGCCATCGACGGCAAGACGGTGGAACAGTCTCCGGACCGCGAATATGCCGGAATCTACCGGCGCTTCGCCGAACTGATCCGCACCGGCAAAAGCGATGTCGACCTCTCGCCGATGGTCCACGTCGCCGACGCCTTCACCCTCGGCAAGCGCATCGTCGTCGAACCGTTCAAGTTCTGAGCGATCGCGCGTGGGCGCGGCTTTGTGGTGCAGACCTTCCGCCGGTCCTTCCCGCGCTTCCGCCGGCTTCCGGCGCGCCTCCCGGATTGCGCCGGGGCGGAGCGGTCGCCGGGGCTCTCGCGGCAGAGGCTTTCGCGAGCGCGGGCGCCCTCTTCCGGCCGATTCTCCGAAGCGCGCGGCACCCTTTCCATTTCGTTAAAAAACCGGATGCGGACGGCCGCGATTTACTTTCCGTTAACCATCCCGCGCATAGCGTTAACAAATCAGTAAGGGAGCGTGTCGTGAACAGCATCGCGCCGGTCAAGAATGTCCATTCCGCTCCCGTCCAGAGGAAGCCGATCCGCTTCAACGCCCGCTCCTTCGTGGCCTTCGCGCTGGCGCCGGAAGCGCCGCTGTCGGAATGGTTCGACAACCTCGATCAGTGGACCGAGAACTCGCCTGGCTTCTTCGCCGGCCGGCCGGTGGTGCTCAATCTCAATCACTTCACGCTCGACGCCGAGGAGATCGCCGACCTTGTCGACGGGCTGGCCGATCGCGGCATCCGCGTCTTCGCCATTGAGGCGAAGGATGCCGACGATCTGGGCCCCGACCTGCCGCCGCTCCTGAACGGCGCCCGGCCGATCCCCGTCGAAGAGCCGCAGCCGGCGCACCGGCCAGCCAACACCAACGAGCAGGCGGAGCCTGCGCGCGCGGTCGAGCAGAAGACGCTGATCATCGACGCGCCGATTCGCTCCGGCCAGTCGATCTTCCATCCGCATGGCGACGTGATCGTGCTCGGCTCGGTCGGGTCCGGCTCGGAGATCATCGCCGGCGGCTCTGTGCATATCTACGGCACGCTGCGCGGCCGCGCCTTCGCCGGCGTCATGGGCAATCCGAACGCACGCATCTTCTGCCAGAGGAACGAGGCCGAGCTTCTGGCGGTGGACGGATGGTATCGCACCGCCGACGACATGGAGGCGTCCTCGCGCGGCAGACCGATACAGGCCTTTCTCGACAATGAAGTGATCTGGGTCTCGGCCCTCGACTGAGGGCCTGCGGCCCTGGGCTCAACGAATAAATGCGGAGATAGGAACATGGGTAAGGTGGTGGTCGTCACATCGGGTAAGGGCGGGGTGGGCAAGACAACCTCGACAGCGGCGCTCGGCGCGGCGATCGCGCAGACCGGAAAGCGGGTGGCGCTGGTCGATTTCGACGTCGGCCTGCGCAATCTCGATCTGATCATGGGGGCGGAGCGCCGCGTGGTCTTCGACCTCGTCAACGTCACGCAAGGGGTCGCCAAGCTCTCGCAGGCGCTGATCCGCGACAAGCGTGTCGACACGCTCTTCCTGCTCCCCGCGTCCCAGACCCGCGACAAGGATGCGTTGACCGAAGAGGGTGTCGCCCAGGTCATCGCCGCTTTGCGCGAGAAGTTCGACTACGTCTTCTGCGACAGCCCGGCCGGCATCGAGCGCGGCGCCCAGCTCGCCATGCGCTATGCCGACGACGCCGTCATCGTCACCAACCCGGAAGTGAGCTCGGTGCGCGATTCCGACCGCATCATCGGCCTGCTCGATTCCAGAACGCTGAAGGCGGAGCGCGGCGAAAGCGTCAATAAGCACATTCTGGTGACGCGCTTCGACGCGGCGCGCGCGGCACGCGGCGAGATGCTCAACATCAACGACGTGCTCGAGATCCTGTCGACGCCGCTCCTCGGCATCATCCCCGAGAACCAGGGCGTGCTGCGGGCATCGAATATCGGCTCGCCGGTGACCCTCAGCGAACCCGGGAACGCCGCTGCCCGCGCCTACATGGACGCGGCCAAGCGGCTGGAAGGCGAGGACCTGCCGGTCGTCCTGCCCTTCCAGCGGAAAGGTTTTCTCGACCGGCTGCTCGGAAGGAGGGCTGCATGACCCTTTTCGATCTTTTCAAGCGAGGCGGCAGCGCGCCCGTGGCGCGCGAACGCCTGCAGGTTCTGCTGGCCTACGAGCGCCAGAACCGCAACCAGCCCGATCTCGTCGCCATCCTGCGCGAGGAGATCATGGCGGTGATCGCAAGGCATGTTCAGGTCGGGCAGGACGACGTCCGCGTGGCCATGGATCGCGGCGACACGATGTCGACCTTGGAGATCGACGTCAACATCCCGAACCGCGGCAATCTGATCGCAGCCTGAGGCATCGCATAAGACCGCCCCTCGCCCTTATACCAGGGACATTGTAATTGTCCGTCGGCGCTGCCCCTCATCGCCCTGCCGGGCACTTCTCCCCGTAAACGGGGAGAAGGACCGATGGCCGCAATGATGGCGATTGTCCGGCAACGCCGATTGGCGAAAGCGGCCGATGAAGGCCTTCTTCTCCCCGCCTGCGGGGAGAAGATGCCGGCAGGCAGATGAGGGGCAGTTCCTCATTTCAAATCCACCGAGAAATCGAGTCGCACTAGGTCGCCGCGGAAGAACAGGTGGCCGAAATAGATGATCGTGCCGCCGCCGTCGCGGACGATGCGGCGCAGCTCGGCGATCGGCGCCGCTTCGTGCACGCCGAGATGACGCGCAAGCTCGATATCGGCCTCACCAATGGTGAAGGTCTGCTGGATGTGGCCGAGATCGGCGTGGCGCGCCGCCAGCCGCTCGAGGATCGGCCGGTCCTGCGCCGCTTCCCCATTGCCCTGCGCATGAGACTCGAGCTCGGCATAGACGCCGCTCTCGATCAGGATCTCGGTCATCGCGACGGCATGCGGAAAATCCGAATGGTGATGCAGGTGGACGACGCGGTGATAGGCCTCGCCCTGGCGCCCCTCCTGCGGCGAGACCGGCAGCGGCCGCTCCCAGGGCCCGGCCTCGAGCTCCGAAACCGTGATGGACGCGGAGTGCGTCTCCAGTTCCGCCAGGTTGAGCGCCAGCGTGAACCAGCGCCGGTCGAGCGGGTGCGCGATGACCGAGCTGCCCCGCCGGTCCCGGTGCCGCGCGATCAGCCCTTCGTCCGCGAGGAGATCGAGCGCATGGCGCACGGTGACGCGGCCGACGCGGAATTCCTCCACCAGCGCATCGAGCGCCGGCAGCCGGTCGCCCGGCTGCCACTCCCCGCTGGAAATGCGCCGCCTCAGCACCGAGGCAACCCTGCGATAGGTCGAGATTCCGAGCCTGCGCGGCCGCGCCGGCGCAGGCGCGCTCTTGGCCTTTCTTTTCCTGGAACCCTGCTTCAATGCCGCCTCCCCCGCACCGCTACCGGACCGCAGATTTATATTGCATACCCTCATCCGCCTTCGCTTCGCTCAGGCACCTTCTCCCAAGGGGAGGAGGAGAGACTGATCGGCTGTCGCCGCCGGTCCTCGGCAGTCGAGACTGCCGACAGCGAACAATCCGGTTCTCCCATTCTCTTTTAGAGAAGGTGCCGGGCGAAGCGGGGCCGGATGAGCGGTCAAACATTCGCGGATCATTTGACGGCCCCGGCGATTCGTCCCGGCGATATCCTGCCCTGGATCGGCAGGAAAAGCAGGAAGACCGGAAGCGTCGTGACGACGGATGCCGCCATCACCGCCCCCCAGTCGACATTGTCCTCGCCGAAGAACTGGTAAAGCCCGAGCGGCAGCGTCTTCAGATCGGTCTGGGTCAGGAAAGCGAGCGCGAAGAGGTACTCGGTCCAGCAGAGCAGGAAGGCATAGGTCGCCGTGGCCACGAAGCCGGGCAGCATGACGGGGCAGATAATGTACCAGATGACCTGCCAGCGCGACGCGCCGTCGATGATGGCGGCCTCGTCGAGGCTCTTCGGCACCGTCACCAGATAGCCGACGAGCATGTAGACCGAAAAGGGCACGGTGAAGGCCGTGTAGGTCAGGATCATCCCCATATAGCTGTTGATGAGGTGCAGGGAGGCGAAAGCCACGAAAAGCGGGTTGATCAGCACGATCCACGGGAACACCTGCCCGAACAGGATGCCGGTGAAAAGCGTCCGCTTGAAGCGGAAGTCGAAGCGCGAGAATGCGTAGGCCGCCATGATGGAGAGCACGGTCGAGGCGAGCGTCGCCGCCACGCAGATGACGAGGCTGTTGACGATGAAGCGTCCGAAGCCGCTCTGGAAAATCCGCACATAATTTCGCAGCGTGAACGTGCCGGTCGCCGACAGAAGTCCGCCGCCCGGCCGGAACGACCCGATCAGCACGTAGATGGCCGGATAGACGAGGACGAACAGCACCAGGATCGCCAGGATGCCGGTGAGAATGAGCGCTGTCGCGCCCGGCTCGCGCCAGTGCCGGGAGGAGGCGGCCGCTTTCAAAGCGTCTCCTCCAGCTGCCGGCGCGCGACCAGTCTAAGATAGAGGATGCCGAAGGCGCCCATGATGACGGCCATCACCATGCCGATCGCCGAGCTGTAGCCGAGCCGGAAATCGATGAAGGCCTTGAGATAGACCTCCGTCGCCAGCACGTTGGTATAGGTGCCCGGTCCGGCACCCGTCGCGAGCCACACATAGACGAAATTATTGAACGACCAGAAGACCGACATCAGGCCGAGCACCAGGATCGCCGGCATGAGGAAAGGCAGCGTGACGAAGCGGAACTTCTGCCAATGCGTCGCCCCGTCGAGCTCCGCGGCCTCGTAATATTCGTCCGGCACCGTCTGCAGGCTGGAGAGCAGCGACAGCGCGATCAGCGGCACGGTGTTCCATAGCATGATGGCGACGAGCGAGGGCCAGACCGTGCGCATGTCGGCCAGGAATGCGATCGGGTGGTCGACGATGCCGAGCGTCATCAGCGCCTCGTTGACCGCGCCGTGACGCTCGAGCAGGAAGCGCCAGATGACGACGGCGACGATCGGCGGCGTCGCCCAGGGGAT
Source organism: Rhizobiaceae bacterium (assembly GCA_051959385.1). GTDB lineage: Bacteria > Pseudomonadota > Alphaproteobacteria > Rhizobiales > Rhizobiaceae > Mesorhizobium_L. The sequence goes on from JBQCFH010000016.1 coordinate 10,397, forward strand.
GAGCAGCGCAAAGCGCGACACCGCCGCCAGCCTCAGCAGCTTCATCGCGCGCGTGTTCAACAGGAGCGCGATCCCGAGCCCTATCAGGAGGCGCAGGATCACCGATGTCGCGGTCAGCCAGACAAAGGTGTTGAACAGGATGTGCCCGAGATCGCCGCTGCGGAACAGCTCGCGGTAGTTTGCGAGCCCCACCCAGTCGCCGCCCTTCTTCATGCCGAGCAGCGACAGGTCGGTGAAGCTCATGTGCAGATTGTCGAAGATCGGGTAGCCGTAGAACAGGAGCAGAAGGACGACGGTCGGCAGAAGCATCGTCGTGATGAAGAGTCTGTCGCGCATGCTTCAGGATCGGCTCTCGGTCCTCAGGAAAACGACGGCCGGCATGATGCCGGCCGGTTGATGGCCGGTGGCGCCGGCCGCGCCTCGGCAGTGACTTACCTTATCAGCCTTTCGCGGCCATCTGCTTCTGAATTTCCTGCAGCAGGTCCTTCGCCGCGTCTTCGGGCGAAGACTGCCCGGAAAGAGCTGTCCCGAAGGCGCGGCCGGTCAGGTTCCACATCGTCCCGATCGGCACCGGCCCATCCGCGTATGGCCCCCAGGTGCGGGCATACTGGAACTGCTCGGCGAAGCCCTTGAGCGGCGCGCCGAAATCGATCTTCTTCAGCAGCGAGTTCTGCGCCGGGAACTGCGTCCGGTAGTAGTTGGCGAAGACCTTTTCGGACGCCATGAATTTCACGAACTTCCAGGCTTCGTCGGGATGCTTCGTGTTGGCGTTGATGACGAGCATGCGGCCGCCGATCATCGAGCTCTTGGTATGGTCGGGATGCGGGAAAGTCCCGGAGACGAAGGGCACCGGCTTGCCGGGATTGGCGTCCTGATAGGCCTTGATGATCTCCTTGTAGGTGTTGGGCGGCATGGCGCCCATGGCCTGGTTGCCGGTCACCATGGCCTGCATGATCGAGGGATCGTGCGCGTCGCTGGCCGCAAGGTTGGATTGCGGATTGTCGCCGCCGTCCATGTACTGCTTGAAATATTTCATGGCGTCGGCGATGTCTTCGGCCGTCAAGCCGATGGCATAGGAGCCGTCCGGCTTCTGCACGATCAGCGCCTTGCCGTGCGACCACCAGTAGAAATTGGCCAGGAACCAGATCGCGCCGGAAGCCGAGCTTCCAGCGGGGAAGCCGAAGCCGGCCTTGCCGGTCTTCTTGTAGACCGCGGCGCTGTCGGCGCGCAGTTCGTCCCAGGTCTCCGGCAGTTTGTCGATACCCGCCTGCTTGAGCAGGTCGCTGCGATAGACCATCGCCCAGGTGTCCGTCGTCCACGGCAGGCCGTAGACATGGCCGTCGGTGCCGGTGGCGAGATCCTGGGAAATGAAGTCCTTGAAGCCGTTCGGCGGCGGGTCCTTCTTGAGGAATTCGTCGATCGAAAGCGCCGCGCCGGCCTTGCCCATCTCCTTGACCCACACCTGCGCGCTGTGGATGACGTCCGGCCCCTGACCGACCGCCGCCTCGCGCAGGAACTGGTTGCGCGCGTCCTTCCAGCCGATGCGCTGCAGGTCGACCTTGATGTCCGGGTTTTCCTTCTGGAATTCGTCGATCGCGCCCCTCACCTCCTGCTCGGTGTCGTTGAAGCGGAAGGTGATGGTCACCGGGTCCGCCGCGGCCGACCGCATCGTTCCGAACATGGCCGCGCTGACGAAGAGCGCGGCCGCAAGCGACTTGAGCATGGCTTCCTCCCAGTTGCCCGCAGCGCACGGCCGGTAGGCCTTCGGACTTCGGCATGGCTGCGTAATTAACAGAACCATATGTAATCCTGTTAATGCTGTCAAACGCGTTTCGCCTGCATTTCCGCGGAAGCGATTGACGCTCCCGAAAAACAGAACTAGCAATGGGCCTGTTTTGAATGAACCGAAAGATTCCCCCTTGCGGCAGACGATCGACGCGCACCATCATCTGTGGCAGCTCGGTCGCTTTCCGTATGGCTGGCTGGCGCCAAATTCGCCGCCTCGCCCGTTCGGCGACCATAGCGGCCTGAAGCGCGACTACCTCGTCGCGGATTACAGGAGGGACATGCAGGCGGCCGGCGTCGTCGCCTCCGTATTCGTCGAGGCGAATACGGACGCGCCCGGCGCCGCCGAAATCGAATGGGTGGACGAGATAGCGGCCGACAGCGCGTTGCCGGCCGTCGCCATCGGCAGGGTGGATCTGCGCCGGCCGGATGTAAGCGAAGTGCTGTCGGCCTTCTCGAAATCGCGGCGCATGCGCGGCATCCGCATGTCGCTTTGCTGGGACGATCGGCCGCAATGGCGCTTCATCGACCGTCCCGACGTCATGCTGACGCCGGAGTTCCGGCGCGGTCTCGCGGAGCTGACGCGGCGCGACATGGTCTTCGACGTGCTCGTGGTGCCGGGCCAGCTTTCGCAGCTTGCCGGCCTCGCCCGCGCCAATCCGGACCAGCGGATCGTGCTCAACCATCTCGGCACGCCGTTGTTCGAGAGCGCCGACGACGAGGCGGCGTGGACGGCCGGCATGCGCGAATGCGCGCGCTCACCCAACATCGCCGTCAAACTGTCCGGCCTCTGGCCGCTCGACCGCCAATGGCGGCCGGAGCGGATCGCCGGTCCAGTCAGGCTGGTGGTCGAGCTTTTCGGACCGGAGCGCTGCCTTTGGGCTAGCAACTATCCGGTCGAGAAGCTGATGTGTCCGGTGCTCGACCAGATCCGCAATCTCGAAGCGGTTCTGGACGATCTGCCGGAGAGCGACAAGGACATGATCTTCCGGCGAACCGCCGCCCGGATCTACGGTATCCCGGACGTTTCAGGCCTCGATACACAGGCGCGCGACGCCGGGAGCGGCGCTTCCCGCGCTATCCGCTCGGCCGAGCCGATTCGCTAGCCGACGCATGCTTTGAGCCAGAGATGACGGGGTGGAAATGACGATCGACGAACGGGCCATCGAGAACAACAGGCGCATCGCGGAGCGGTTCTCGATGAGGGGCCGCAAGGCGCTGGTGACGGGAGGCAGCGTCTCGATCGGCCGCGAGATTGCGCTGGCCTTCGCCGAAGCCGGCGCCGACGTCGCCATCCAGCATGCGCGCGCCGCCGACATCGCCTTCGGCCGCACCTCCGCCGCCGAGGAGACGGTGGCGGCAATCGCCGAGCGCGGACGCGTGGGCTTCGCGGTCGACGCGGACTTCGCCCGGCCGCACGAGGCAAGGCGTTGCGTGGAGGAGGCACAGCGCCGCCTCGGCGGGCTCGATGTCCTCGTTGTCTGCGCCTCGATCCAATACCGCAGGCCCTTCGAAGAAGTGACGGAGGAGCAGATCGAGCAGCAGATCCAGGTGAATTTCCGCGCAACGATCGAACTGCTGCAGGCCGCGCTGCCCGAGATGCGCCGCCGCCGCTTCGGCCGCATCCTCACCATCGGCAGCGTGAACCAGACAGCGCCGGAGGGCGTGCTGTCGGTCTATGCCGCGCTGAAGAGCGCGCAGCACAACCTCGCCATCAACCTCGCCCGCGAATACGCGCCGCACGGCATCACCATCAACAATCTGTCGCCCGGCCTGATCGCCACCGAGCGCAACAAATGGCGGCGCGAGGATGCCGCGGCATGGAAGGCGATCGAGGCGGGCTGCAGCCCGATGAAACGCGCCGGCAAGCCTTCCGAGATGGCGGGCGCCGCGCTTCTCTTGTGCTCGGGCGCCGGCAGCTACATCACCGGCGCGGACCTGCAGGCCACGGGCGGCCGCCATCTGGGCTTCTAGGCCGCTGGATTGACCTGTCGGCCGGGCTGTCCCTTGCCAGTTTTCGTCCGATCTGAAATCAAGCGGGCACAGAAACTGGAGGATTTAGGATGAGCGAAGGCAGGATCTCGGTCGTCGTCGGCGCCGCGCGCGGCATCGGGCTGGCGGCGGCGAAGCGGCTGGCGGCAAAGGGCGACCGCATCGTCGGCATCGATCTCCAGGCGGACATGCTGCGCAAGGCCATGGCCTCCATCGGCGCTGGGAAGAAGGCGCTCGCCATTCCGGCCGACGTGTCGAACCCCGAAGAAGTCGAGAAGGCGTTCGCCAAAATCGCCGAGGAATTCGGCGCGCCCGAGGTGCTCGTCAATTGCGCCGGCATCACCGGCAAGACCGGCATTCCGGCGCACGAGGTCGAGCTGGAGGATTTCGACCGCGTCTATTCAATCAACCTGCGTTCGGCGTTCCTTCTCACCCGCGCGGCCGTCAAGGCGATGCTGCCTTCGGGCAAGGGGCGCATCCTGCATGTGGCCTCGATCGCCGGCAAGGAAGGCAACGCCGGCATGCTCGCCTATTCGGCGACCAAGGCCGGACTGATCGGCATGGTGAAGAGCGCCGGCAAGGACTATGCCGAGACCGGCATCACCATCAACGCGCTGGCGCCGGCCGTCATCCGCACCGACATGGTGGCGGCGATGCCGGAGCATCAGGTCAAGTACATGACCGACAAGATCCCGATGAAGCGCACCGGCGAACTGGACGAGGCGGCGGCCATGATCGACTTCATCGTCTCGCCGGAATGCTCCTTCACCACCGGCTTCACCTTCGACCTGACCGGCGGCCGCGCGACGTATTGAAGGCTGGCGGTATCGAGGTCGACCTGCCGTGCGTCCTTCGAGCTCGCTTCGCTCGCGCCTCAGGATGAGGGAGGTTGGTGCTCGCATTTCCAGTATTAGGTGCTCAGAGACACAAGCTGCACGATAAGCTCGCGATAGCGTTTCGGGATGTGGGGTGGCGCCCACAGACCTCCCTCATCCTGAGGTGTGAGCGAAGCGAGCCTCGAAGGACGCACCCTGACTACAATTCAAAACCGCTTCCAGAGCGCCACGAACCCGCCGCGCTCCCGAAGCGTGTTCTCGCCGGCGAGCGTCGCGATGCCGCCGAGTTGCACGGACCAGTCCGGCGCGAAATCCCAGACGACGCTGGCCGCCGCCTTCCACTCCCAGCCG
>JBQCFH010000017.1:0-11172 GCA_051959385.1 Rhizobiaceae bacterium
ACCGCCGAGTTCGTCGGCGCGCTGGTCGGCGAACCGGCCGAGCCCGACGAATTCGAGGTTTTGCCTTGCTTTCCCGCGGGCTTCCTGAAGGTCGGCCGTTCCCTCGCCGCGTCCGAACAGCGCGCCGACCGCGACATTGTCGAGCACCGAAAGGCCGGGAAAGGGCCGCATGATCTGGAAGGTCCGGCCGATGCCGAGCCGTGCGCGGCGGAAGGCGGAGAGCGATCTAATCGATTGCCCCTCGAAACGGATATCGCCGGAACTCGGGGCCAGCGTGCCGCTGATCAGGCTGACCAGCGTCGTCTTGCCGGCGCCGTTCGGGCCGATGACGCCGAGGATCTCGCCCTCGTTCAGCGTGAAGGAGACGTCGTTGACGGCGACCAGCCCGGCGAAGCGCCGAGTGACGTGGTCGATTTCGAGGATCGCGCTCATATCCGGTGCGCCCTGATATTCTGGGCGAAATAGCGCCAGCCGGAAGAACGGAAATGGCGGACGATATCGGCCAGGCCGCGTGGCATCAGCACCACCGCCGCCACGACCACGATGCCGAAGAACAATCCGGCGATGTTGGTGACCTCGCTGGAGAGCACTTCCGAGACCGCCGACAGCACGAAGGCGCCGACCACCGGCCCGAATATAGTGCCCGGCCCGCCGAACACGGCCATGATGATCATCTTGACGTTGAGGCTGATGTCGAAAGCGCTGGCGGGATCGAGGAAGGTGATCCAGTAGGCCTGAATGCCGCCGGCGAGCGCCGAGAAAAGACCGGAAAGCGCGAATGCCAGCACCTTATAGAGCGTCGTATTGACGCCCATCACGGCGGCGCCCTCCTCGTTCTCGCGGATGGCGATGAGGCCGAAGCCGAATCGGCTCCTGGTCAGCCACCACACGGTGAGCGTGGCCGCTACAAGCAGGGCGAGCGCCAGCTCATAGAACAGGGCGTTGTTGTTGAACGGCGGCAGCACCAGGCCGATGTTCTGGCCGAAGAGCGGGATGTTGGAAACGATCGCCGCCACGACCTGCGCCAGCGCCAGCGTGGCGATGGCGAAATAATGGCCCTTCAGCCGCAGCACCGGGATGCCGAGCAGGATGGCGAAGGCCACCGCCATGACGGCGCCGAAGATCATGCCGACCCAGAAAGGCAGGTTCCATTGCACCATGGCGATGCCGACGCCATAGGCGCCCAGGCCGAAGAAGGTCGAATTGCCGAACGAGGCGTAGCCCGTATAGCCGCCGATGATGTTCCAGCCCTGCGCCAGCACCGCAAGGAGCAGGGTGGAAATGCCGAACTGGACGATGACATCGGAGCCCAACCAGGGCACCGCCGCAAGGAGGATGACGACGAGGACGGCAATGGCGATGCGGGTCAGCTTGCTCATGCCGTCCTCCCGAGAAGGCCGCTCGGCCGGATGATGAGCACCAGCACCAGCACGCCGAAGCTTGCGACATCGGCGAAGGTCGCACCGATATAAAGGACCGCGAGCGATTCGATGATGCCGAGAACGAGGCCGCCGACGATGACGCCGAGCGGATTATCGAGGCCGCCGATAATGGCGATGGCGAAGCACTTCGCGGTCAGGGTCGCGCCGATATAGGGATTGATCTGCGAGACCGTGCCGTAGAGGCCGCCCGCCACGCCGGCAAGCCCGATGCCGATGCCGAAGGTGGTGGCGTAGAGATGGCGCGGTTCGACGCCGTAGAGGCGGGCCGAGATCAGGTTCTGCGCGGTGGCGCGGATGGCGCGGCCGAGCTTGGTCCTCAGGAGGAACAGCCACATCGCGAAGGTGAGCACGATGGCGACCGCGAATGCGGCGAGCCGCACCGTCGGAATGACGACCGGACCGAGCGCGACATTGGAACCGGCATAGGACGGATTGATCGTGCGGAAATCGGCGGAGAAGGCGAGCTGCGCCAGATAGGTCAGCACGACCTCCATGCCGAAGGTGATAAGCAGCGTATTGACCATCGGCGCGCGCACGACGAGATTCAGTATGCCGCGCTGGACGGCGTAGCCGACGCCGAACATGACGATGGCAGTGATCGGCAGGCCGAGGAACGGGTCGATGCCGAGATAGCGGAAGAGGTGCCAGGAGAGGTAGGCGCCGAGCATGATGAACGCGCCGTGCGCCAGGTTGACGATGTTGAGCACGCCCCAGACGAGTGCCAGCCCCAGCGCCATGATGGCGTACAGCCCGCCCAGAAGGACGCCGTTGATCAGCACTTGCGCGAGCAGATCCAAGCCGTCCCCTCCCTCTTGCCGGTCCGCCTAGAGCCGCCCTTTCGACCGCCCAACCCGGGCAAGGCCGGATATGAGGGCTCCACTCCCCGTGGATACGGGGAGAGGAGCGAAATGGCAACGGTTTTGCCGGCGTCCTAGCGCTTGTCCCAAGCCGGCATCGGATATTTGGGCTTCTCGATGAAACCCTTGGCGGCATAGACCGCCTTCACCTGCCCGTCCTGTACCTGGATCACGGTCTGCGGCAGGTCGATCTGGCCGTTCTCGCCGAAGGCGATCTTGCCGTAGAGGCTGTCGAGGCTGAGCTTGGCGAGCGCATCGCGAACCTTGGCCGGGTCGGTGCCGCCGGCATTCTCGATCGCCTGGGCGAAAGCCTCCACGTCGGCAACGCCCGAAGCGGCGTGATAGTCCGGCTCGTAGCCGTACTTGGCCTTGTATGCCTGGGCGAATTGCGCGGCGTCCCCGAACCACTTGTCCTTGTTGTCGGCAGACGGCAGCCAGGCGGTCATGCCGAAGGCGTAGTCGGCATCCTTGCCCAGCGCCTTGCGGAAGTCGGCGCTCGGTACGCCGACCGTGAAGGAATACATCTTCGGCGCAACGGCAAGGCTCTTGGCCTGGCGGACGAAGTTGAGGATCTCGGTCTCGTGGCCGGCGACGAGCACCGCCTCGGCGCCGTTGCTCTTGATCTGCGAGAGCAGCGAGTTGAAGTCGCTCGCATTCGAGCTGTATTTCTCGTCCATAACGGTCTTCAGCCCGGCGTTCTTCAGGAGATCGCGCGTGCCTTTGGCGACGGAAACGTCGAAGGCGTCATCTGCGTAGAGCAGCGCTACCGATTTCGGCGCCGGATCGAGCTCCTTCAGCATGTTGACGGTCGAGCCGAAGTAGTTGCTGGCGGGCGCCAGCGTGCCGAAGATGTACTTGAACTTTCGCGAGAAGATCTGGTCGGATGCGCCGCCGCCCTGGACCATCGGGATCTGGTATTTTTCCGAGACGGCGGAATCGGCGAGGGCGAAATTCGAGGCGAAGGGCCCGAGCAGGAAATCGACCTTGTCCTGCGAGACGAGCTGCGTGTATTGGCGCACGCTCAGGTTCACGTCGGACTGGTTGTCGTAGATCTTCAGCGCCAGCTTGACCTTTTCGCCGCCGACCTTGACGCCGCCGGCCTCGTTGATCTTGTCGACGGCGAACTCATAGGCGTCCTTGTAGTAGCGGCCGGTATTGGCGGAAGGACCGGTGAGCTGGACCGACGCGCCGAGCACGATATCCTTGGCCAGCGCGACGCCCGAGGAGAGCGCCAGCGCGGTGGCTGCGAGCAGCGCGCACGCCAGTTTCGTCTTTCGATTGGACATCAATATTCCTCCCTGATGAGAATTGTTTTTGTTCGCGATCCGCGATGGGAAATGATCCTCACCATTGTTTCGTCAACGCGTGATGTCAACTAAACGATTAGTCGCATTTGCTGTCTGCTCCGGCACGTCCCAAGCCTCGCCCGGCCGCATGGCGCGGAAGCAGCGGCGCACCATGCCGGCGCGGTCGAGCGCCTCGTGCAGCCGGTCGCGAGGCTCCTCAATCGGCTCGTTGGTCAGTTGGAAGGTTCCCCAGTGATGGCCGACGGCGAAGGCCGCGTTGGCGAGCCGCATTCCTTCCACGGCCTCTTCCGGGTCCTGGTGCTGGGCGGCCATGAACCAGCGCGGCTCATAGGCGCCGATCGGCAGGATCGCCAGCCGGAAAGCGCCATGCTTTTCAGCGGCCGCGCGGTAGTTGCGGCCGCCATGAAAGCCGGTATCGCCGACGTGGTAAATCTTGCCCGACGGGGTCTCGATGGCGAAGGCCGACCATAGCGCCATCCGCCGGTCGCGCGTGCCGCGCGCCGACCAATGATGCGCCGGTTCGAAATGGACCGTTACGCCGCCGCCGATCTCGACCCGGTCGCCCCAGTCGCCGGCATGAATGCGCATGCCGGGCGCGTAGCGGCGCACGATCGTATCGTTGCCGAGCGGGGTCACCACGAGCGGATCGTGCGACGCCTGCAGCCGGGCCAGCGTCGCGCCGTCGAGGTGGTCGTAGTGATTATGGCTGAGCAGGACGAGGTCGATCGGCGGCAGGTCCGCGAAGCGAATGCCGGGTTCGTTGACGCGCTTAGGACCGGCGAAGGAAAATGGCGAGGCGCGCCTCGACCAGACGGGATCGGTCAATATGTTCAGGTCGCCGACCTGAACAAGCAGGGTGGCATGGCCCACCATCGTCACGCGCAACCGGCCGCCACCGATCCGCTGCGCCGGCCGGGCGGGTTCGAACGGACTTGGCCAGGAGGTCGGCCATTTTGCGCGACCGCCTCCGAACTGCCATTTCAGGAGTTCGCGCAACGGGCGCGGCTTCACGCCTTCCGGATTGAAGAATGCGCTGCCGTCGAAATGGTCGCTGACCGGTCCCGAATAATATGGATTGCCCGCCATCCACGCCCTTCCCGCCGCCTTTTGTCCGCCGGCGATCCGCCGCTTACGAGCGAAGATAACGGACCGGAACCGGCCGACAAGGCTCGGGCGTTTGCCGCCGCCGACTTCCTGGCCAATGCTTCTGGACGGGTCAGGCCCTAGCGCCCGGCCATGCTTCGTTGCAGGCTGGATTTCCTGAATGGGGGAGCTTTGCCGTGGTCAAGAAGCGCACGGGCGAGCCATGGATGCCGGCGCCGCAATTCGGCCGTTTGCTTGGCCCGGGCATCGGCGTCAACCTGCTGGTGCCGGATGTAGCGGAGATGGCGGATTTCTGCCGCGACGTCCTCGGCGCGGAGATCCTCTATGCCGACGCGGATTTCGCCGCCGCGACCCTTGCCGGCTCGACCTTCATGCTGCATGCCGAGCATACCTACCGCGACCACGAGATGGCGGGCGTCATTTCGGACACTGGCGCCAGGGGAGCGGGCGTTGAAATCCGAGCATACGGCATCGATCCGGACGTGGCCGAGGCTCGCGCCCGGCGATCGGGCGCCGTCGTCCTCTCCGGGTCGATCGACAAGCCACACGGGTTGCGCGAATGCCACATCGTCGGACCAAATGGCTACATATTCGTGCCGAGCATCGCGCTGGAGCAGCAATCACAGTAATTTAGCGAGAAATCCGGCAACCGTTTTTTAACCATGTGCGGTTGGAATCTTCCCAACCTATGCCATAGTTTACGTGCCATGGACCAGCAGCCGCACATTCGACGCGGCACAGGAATGTCTCCCACGGAGGATTGCGATGACTGTTTCGAGAACCGGCCTTGTGGCGGTGTGCCTCGTGACGTTCGCTGTGGCGGGCTGCCAGAGTTCGCGCTTCAGCAGGCTCGACGAGCCCGAGCCGCAGCCCTTGCCGGCCACGCCGACGCCGCCCGTCTCGCAAAACACGTTGCCGCCTCCCACGACGAGCGGTGCCAACCAGTTTCCTGCCGCGCCTGGCGCGACGACGCAGCCGATGAACACCCAGGTGGCGGCCAATGCGGCCGATATCTCGAAGGACAGCATGTCCGGCGTGTGGACGGCGTCGGTCGCCGGTCAGAACTGCAAGATCGCGATGGGCCTGACGAAGTTCGGCTCGTCCTACCGGGCGGCCCCGCTCCATTGCCCGGCCCCGATCGAGACGGTGAAGGGCTGGGACGTCAAGGGCAAGCAACTGGTGCTCTACGACCAGAACGGCGTGCAGATCGCCGGTCTCTATTCCTCCGGCGGACAGCGCTTCGACGGCCAGACGAGCGGCGGCCAGGCTATCAGCCTCGCGCTTGGCCAGTAGTGCTTGACCGTGGCGCGCGGATAGCTCAAGGGCAGCCGGAACGGTCTGTCGGAATCATCGGCTTCCATGTCCTTGCGTGATGCTTCATCCGCGCTCCCTTCGGTCGCGCACCGCTATCGGCGGCTGGTCGAGAAGGGGGACATCCGGGAAGACGGCGCGCAGAAAAGGGCGGTCGCGGCGCTCGACCGGGTGATCGGGGAGATCTCGTCCAGCCGGCTTGCCGCGAAATCGAGCGCGCTCGGCTGGCTGTTTGCAAGGCGGCAGGAACGGAAACCGGTCAGGGGCCTCTATCTCTACGGCAGCGTCGGCACCGGCAAGACGATGCTGATGGACATGTTCTTCGAACTTGTCCCGTCGCGCCGCAAGCGTCGCGCGCATTTCAACGATTTCATGGCCGACGTGCACGACCGCATCGACGCCCACCGCAGGGCGCTGAAACGGGGGGAAGTGAAGGGCGACGATCCCATCCCGCCGGTGGCGGCTGCGCTTGCGGACGAGGCAAGGGTGCTCTGCTTCGACGAGTTTGCCGTCACCGACATCGCCGATGCGATGATCCTGTCGCGCCTGTTCTCGGCCCTTTTCGCCGAGGGCGTCGTGCTGGTGGCGACGTCGAACGTGGCGCCGCGCGACCTCTATCGCGACGGGCTCAACCGGCAACTGTTCCTGCCCTTCATCGATCTCCTCGAAGAGCATACGCAAGTGCTCCGGCTCGATTCCGGCATTGACTATCGCCGGGAGAAGATGAGCCGGCTGCCGGTCTACCTGACGCCCCTCGGTCCCGAGACCGACCGCCGCATGGACGAGGCGTGGAAGATCGCGATGAACGGCAGCGCCGAGGCGCCGGTCGACCTGACTGTGAAGGGCCGCACCGTGCACGTGCCGCGCGCGGTGCGCGATGTGGCGCGATTCAGTTTCGCCGAATTGTGCGAACAGCCGCATGGCGCGCGTGACTTCCTCGCCATCGCCGCGCGCTTCCACACGATCTTCATCGACCATATCCCGGTCCTGGAGCAGGCACGGCGCAACGAGGCCAAGCGCTTCATCCTGTTGATCGATACGCTCTACGACCGGCACGCGCGGATCGTGGTCAGCGCCGCGGCGGCGCCCGAGAAGCTTTACGCGGGCAGGACCGGCACGGAGGCCTTCGAGTTCGAGCGCACCGCTTCGAGATTGACGGAGATGCAGACGCGCGAGTGGCTCGAAGCGCCGCAAGAGGGCGCGGAGCGGCCGGCATGAACCTGGTAAGCGCCTGATTTCTTACGTTTACGTAAATCCACTCTAACTTAACCGTTTGAAAACATTGATATGGAAATTTCCGGTTGTCTTATCGGCGAGTGAGGGCTATGTGCGGTGCTGAAAAGGGCAGCCCTCCTGCCCGCCGCGATGCCGCATCAAGCCTCTCTCCAAGCCGCCGGCATGGCGTCCAACGCTGTTCCGGGGGCCGTTCGAGCCACATTTAAGACCGGCACTTCACGCGAAAGGAAATCATCAAGATGGCACGCAACAGGATCGCCCTCATCGGTTCGGGCATGATCGGCGGCACGCTCGCCCATTTGATCGGCCTCAAGGAACTGGGCGACGTCGTCCTGTTCGACATCGCCGAGGGCATTCCCCAGGGCAAGGGCCTCGACATCGCCCAATCCTCGGCGGTCGAGGGTTTCGATGCGAGGCTCGTCGGCGCCAATGCCTATTCGGCGATCGAAGGCGCGGATGTGTGCATCGTGACGGCCGGCGTGCCGCGCAAGCCGGGGATGAGCCGCGACGACCTCCTCGGCATCAACCTCAAGGTGATGGAGCAGGTCGGCGCCGGCATCAAGAAATACGCGCCGAACGCCTTCGTGGTCTGCATCACCAACCCGCTCGACGCCATGGTCTGGGCGCTGCAAAAATTCTCCGGCCTGCCCAAGACCCATGTGGTCGGCATGGCGGGCGTGCTCGACTCGGCCCGCTTCCGCTATTTCCTCGCCGACGAGTTCAAGGTCTCGGTCGAGGATGTCAGCGCGATGACGCTCGGCGGCCATGGCGACGACATGGTGCCGCTCACGCGCTACTCCACCGTCGCGGGCATTCCGCTGCCGGACCTCGTCAAGATGGGCTGGACCTCGAAGGAGAAGCTCGACGCCATCGTCGAGCGCACGCGCAAGGGCGGCGGCGAGATCGTCGGCCTGCTGAAGTCCGGTTCCGCCTATTATGCGCCGGCCTCCTCGGCGATCGCGATGGCGGAAAGCTATCTCAAGGACAAGAAGCGCGTGCTGCCCTGCGCCGCTCATCTTTCCGGCCAGTACGGCGTCAAGAACATGTATGTCGGGGTGCCGGTGGTGATCGGCGCCGGCGGCGTCGAGCGCGTCATCGAGCTCGATCTGAACAAGAGCGAGCAGAAAATGTTCGACAAGTCGGTGGCGGCCGTGCGGACGCTGTGCGAAGCCTGCGTCAACATCGCGCCTAACCTCAAGAAGTAGCCGGGACAGGTCGGATGAACATCCATGAATACCAGGCGAAGCAGGTTCTGAAGGGATACGGCGCGCCGGTCGCGGACGGCGTGCCGATCTTCAGGGCTGGCGAGGCGGCAGCGGCGGCAAAGAAGCTGCCCGGACCGCTCTATGTGGTGAAGAGCCAAATCCATGCCGGCGGCCGCGGCAAGGGCAAGTTCAAGGAACTGGGAGCCGACGCCAAGGGCGGCGTGCGGCTGGCCAAGTCGGTCGCGGAGGTCGTCGCCAATGCCAACGAGATGCTCGGCCGCACCCTGGTGACCAAGCAGACCGGCCCGGCCGGCAAGCAGGTCAACCGGCTTTATATCGAGGACGGCGCCGATATCGAGCGCGAGCTTTATCTCTCGCTTCTGGTCGACCGCACGGTCGGCCGCGTCGCTTTCGTCGTGTCGACGGAAGGCGGCATGGACATCGAGACGGTCGCGCACGATACGCCGGAGAAGATCGTCACGGTCGCGATCGATCCGGAAGCGGGCGTCACCCCCGCCGACGTGAAGAGGCTGAACGAGGCGCTGAAGCTTTCCGGGGAAGCGGCGAAGGACGGCGAGAAGCTCTTTCCGCTCCTCTACCGCGCCTTCCTCGACAAGGACATGAGCCTGCTCGAGGTCAATCCGCTGATCGTCATGAAGAACGGGCATCTGAGGGTGCTCGACGCCAAGGTGTCCTTCGACAACAACGCGCTTTTCCGCCATCCGGACATCGCCGAGTTGCGCGACGAGACGGAAGAGGACGCCAAGGAGATCGAGGCGTCGAAATACGACCTCGCCTATGTCGCGCTCGACGGCAATATCGGCTGTATGGTGAACGGCGCCGGGCTCGCCATGGCGACGATGGACATCATCAAGCTCTACGGCGCGGAGCCGGCGAACTTCCTCGATGTGGGCGGCGGGGCGAACAAGGAGAAGGTGACGGCAGCCTTCAAGATCATCACGGCCGACCCGAACGTGAAAGGCATCCTGGTCAATATCTTCGGCGGCATCATGCGCTGCGACGTGATCGCGGAAGGCGTAGTCGCGGCGGTCAAGGAAGTCGGCCTGAAAGTGCCGCTCGTCGTCAGGCTCGAGGGCACCAATGTCGAGCTCGGCAAGAAGATCCTGCGCGAAAGCGGCCTCGACGTGGTGCCGGCGGACGACCTCGACGACGCGGCGCAGAAGATCGTGAAGGCGGTGAAGGGTAACTAGGATTGCAATGAACACATAAATTCACATATTCTCTATGTGAAAATATGTGGAGATTGGCTATGAGCAATATCACTCTCGCAGTCGACGACACCTTGTTGGAGAAGGTCAGAGCGTTGGCCTCTCAGCGTGGAACGACTGTAAACGGCTTGGTGCGGCAGCATTTCGAACAACTCACCCGGGATGAGGAACGGCTTGCGCAGGCCAAGCGGGAGTTGCGGGCGCTGAGCGAAAATACCGATGTCGAGCTCGGACCCAACTATCGGTTCAATCGTGAGGATATTTATGCCGACCGCGATTTTCCTCGACACCAACATTCTGATCTACGCGGCTTCGGGGAGGAAGAGTGAACCGAGAAAATGGTCCATCTCGTTTGAGCTGTTTGACCGTCCGTATGCGTTCATATCGGGGCAGGTATTGGCCGAGTTCTATACGATCGTGCTCAAGAAGAGATATCTCGACATCGCGCGAGCGGCCCGATGGTTGGAGACGCTCGCGATGATGCCGATGGTGGACGTCAGCGCGCCTTTGGTCATGGAGGGGGCCGCTATTTCAAGACGATATCGGGTTTCATATTGGGATGGTGCGATCATCGCGGCATGCAAAAGGTGCGGCGCGCAAACGCTTTATACCGAAGACCTTAGCCATGGGCAGCTCTACGAAGATGTCCGCGTCGTCAATCCATTCCTTGAAAACTGATCGAGAACCAATCGCATGTCCATTCTCGTCGACAAGAACACAAAAGTCCTCGTGCAGGGGCTGACCGGCAAGACCGGCTCCTTCCATACCGAGCAGGCGCTTGCCTATCACGGCACGAAGATGGTCGGCGGGACGCACCCGACGAAGGGCGGCCAGAAATGGCAAGGCAAGGTGAACGGCGAGACGGTCGAACTGCCGATCTTCTCTTCGCTCGCCGAGGGCAAGGCGAAGACCGGCGCGACCGCCTCGGTCATCTACGTGCCGCCGGCCGGTGCGGCGGAAGCGATCATCGAGGCAATCGAAGCCGACATGCCGCTCATCGTCTGCATCACCGAGGGCATCCCGGTGCTCGACATGGTCCGCGTCAAGGCGAAGCTCGACAAGTCGAAGTCGCGGCTGATCGGTCCGAACTGCCCGGGCGTGCTGACGCCCGACGAATGCAAGATCGGCATCATGCCCGGCAACATCTTCAAGAAGGGCTCGGTCGGCGTTGTTTCGCGTTCCGGAACGCTTACCTATGAAGCAGTGTTCCAGACGACGAATGAAGGCCTTGGACAGACGACGGCGGTCGGCATCGGCGGCGACCCGGTCAAGGGCACGGAGTTCATCGACGTGCTCGAGATGTTCCTCGCCGACGAGGCGACCAAATCCATCGTCATGATCGGCGAGATCGGCGGCTCGGCCGAAGAAGACGCCGCGCAGTTCCTGCGCGACGAGGCGAAGAAGGGCCGCAGGAAGCCGATGGCCGGCTTCATCGCGGGCCGGACCGCGCCCAAGGGACGGACCATGGGCCATGCCGGCGC
>JBQCFH010000018.1:0-5713 GCA_051959385.1 Rhizobiaceae bacterium
AGACCGGCGCCGGCGGCAGGCTGCTATCGCCCATCTCGACCTCGACGGCTTCGAAAGACGTGCCGAGCCTTTCGGCCGCCATTTGGGCGGCAACGGTCCGGATGCCCGTGCCGATTTCGTGAGAGGCGGATTGGACGCGCACGTGACCATCCGCGTCCAGCCGGACCCGGGCCGTGCATGGCGCCACATTGGTCGGATAGACAGCAGTGGCGCACCCCATCCCGATCAGCCAATCGCCGTCGCGCATGGAGCCGACCTCCCGCGTGCGGGCGTTCCAGCCGAAGAACGCGGCCGCCTGGTCGTAGCACTCCATCAGCGACCGGCTCGAAAACGGCTTGCCCTCGATCGGTTCGGTCATGGTGTCATTGATGCGGCGGAACTCGACCGGATCCATGTCGAGCGCCACGGCCATCTCGTCCATGGCGCTCTCCAGCGCGTAGACATAGGGCGTCTCGGGCGGCGAACGCATATAGCTCGGCGTATTGCGGTCGGCTTTCACCAGCGACACCTTGGTTTCGACCGCGCCATAGCCGTACATGCGCGCCGTCGTGCCCGTGCCTCCGACCACGTAATTGTCCGGCCGGGAGGTCACCTCCCACCCCTCGTGGCGGAAGGCGACGATCTTACCATTCTTGCGGGCGCCGATCTGGATGCGGTGGCGTGTTTCCGCGCGGTAGGTCTGGGTCGTATAGGCCTGTTTCCGGGTGACGACGCAACGCACTGGCCGGCCAAGCCGGCGCGCCGCGTGAGCGATGATGGCCGTGCGCGGGGTCATGGGGCCCCTCGAGCCGAACGCCCCGCCGACATAGGGGCTGACGAGCCGGACATGCTCGGGGTCGACCTTCAATTGCCTGGCGAGCGTGTTCTTCCAGCCGGTCACGTTCTGGCTCGACTCGTTCACGGTCACGTCCCGGTCGGCCCATTCGGCCGTCGTCGAGAACAGCTCCATCGGATTGTGGTGCTGGGTGGGGGTGGAGTAGGTCTGGTCGATCGTCACCTCCGATCCGGCGAAGGCCGCCGCGAAATCCCCGGCCTTGGGATCCTCCGGATACATGGGGCTTGCCCCCGCCGCCGGGATGATCTCGACGCCCGGCGATCCGAAACTGCTGCTCGGCTCCTCGGTTTCGTACTCGCCCTGGACAAGAGCGGCCGCTTCGGACGCGGCCTCGAAGGTCTCGGCCACCACCAGCGCGACGATCTGCCCGTCATGCCATATCCTGCGCTCGTGCAGGGGCGCGATCGAGGTCGACCCCGAATTGCCGAATTTCGGCTTTTCCAGCTCGCCGTCGATGTCGCCGGCGCCGATGATGTCAAGGACGCCGGGCACGGCGCGCGCCGCCTCGGTGTGCAGCGTTGTCAGCTTTCCGCGCGCGATGGGGCTGGTGACCAGGACGGCGTGCGCGACATTGTGGACCGGAAGGTCCGCCGGGTAGCGCGCGTCACCCGTCACCTTGAGCCGCGCGTCGATGCGCGCCACCGGCTTTCCCATGTTTGCCTTCGGAGCGGGCGCTGCCTCGTTCATGGTGGCACCTTCATGTCGCGGGTTTCGAGCAGGGCGCGAACGAGTGTGCGGCGTCCCAGCGCGACTTTGAAGCCGTTATGCTCCCGTGGCCTTGCGTCCGCGAATGCCGCCTCGGCCGCGCGCTCGGCCGCCGCCTCGTCAAGCGGCCTGCCTCTCAATTCGTCTTCCGCCTCGCGAGCGCGCCAGGGCACCGTCGCAAGGCCGCCAAGCGCGATCCGGACATCGCGAACGATGTCGCCTTCCATGTCGAGGACGACGGCGGCGGACGCCAATGCGAAGGCATAGGATTGGCGGTCGCGAATTTTCAGGTAGCGCGAGCGCCGAGCCCACGGCTTTGCCGGAACATGGATGAAGGCGATAAGCTCGTCCGCCGTCAGCTGCGTCTCGACATGCGGGGTGTCTCCCGGCAGCCTGTGAAGCTCCGAGAAGGCCAGCGTGCGGCCGCCGCCGGGGCTTTGGGTCTCGACGGAAGCATCGAGCGCAATCAAGGCCTGGGCGAAGTCGCCGTGGTAGGTGGCGATGCATTTGTCGCTTGTCCCAAGCACCGCGTGCTGGCGATTGAAGCCGTCCATCGCTGCGCAGCCCGATCCGGGATTGCGTTTGTTGCAGGCCCAGGACGTGTCGCGGAAATACTCGCATCGCGTGCGTTGCAGGACGTTACCCCCGAGGCTCGCCATGTTGCGGATCTGCGGGCTGGCGGCGAGTTTCAGGCTTTCGGCGATGACCGGATAGTCGCGCGTGACGGCTTCGTCGCGTTCCGCCTCGCTCATGCGGACAAGGGCGCCGAATCGGAGGCCTTTATCGTCCGCCACGATCTGGCGCAGCCCGGGATCCGTCAGCCGATTGATGTCGACGAGCAGTTCGGGGCGGGCCACGCCCAGCTTCATGTAATCGGCCATGTTGGTGCCGCCGGCGATGAACTGCGCCGCGGAAAGCGGAGGAGGAACCGCGCGATCCTGCCGTGCGGCCATGATGCCGGTCGCGCGCTCGGGGGTGTCAGGACGCTCGAGGCCGAACGGACGCATGGTCAGCTTCTTTCCATTTCGTCGCGCGCCTGGCGGATGGCGGCGACAATGTTGGGATAGGCCGCGCATCTGCAAATATTGCCGCTCATATATTCGCGGATGTCCTCGTCCGTCGTCGCGTGGCCCTCCTTGATGCAGGCGACCGCCGACATGATCTGCCCGGGCGTGCAGTATCCGCATTGGAAGGCGTCGAAATCGATGAAGGCCTGCTGCACCGGGTGCAGTCGTCCGTCGGCCGCCAGACCCTCGATCGTCGTGATCTCGTCGCCGTCGTTCATGTGGGCGAAGCTCATGCAGGACAGGATGCGCCTGCCGTTCGCCAGCACGGTGCAGGCGCCGCATTGTCCGTGGTCACAACCTTTTTTCGTCCCAGTCAGGCCGACATGGTCGCGAAGCGCATCGAGGAGGGTGGTGCGCGGGTCGAGTTCGAGCCGGCAGGGCTTGCCGTTGACGACAAGGTTGACGGTGACCGCTTCCGCCGCCTTGCCGGGGCCGGCGGCGCGCCCGGCAGACCGGGCGGTGGCGGATAGGACAAGCGGCGCAGCCGCCGCAGATGCGCTGGCGGTCATGAAGGCTCTCCGGTTGAGGCCGAGGGGGCGCTTTGCCTTGTCCATCGCTCTGCCGATCCTGCAAACAGAGACGGCATGGCTAAGGGGCGCTATCCACCCTGCATATCCTTGTAGATCTTCTGGATCGCCGTCCGATGCTTCTCGAGTGTGGGCAGAGTGTTCTTGGCGAAGGACTTCAGCGCGGCGTCGTCGCCGTGATCTGCATAGCGCTTGAAGAGGGTGATCGCCTCCTCATGCGCCTTCCGCTGCATCTGGATAAAGGGCTGGGCGAAGGAACCTTTCGTCTCGCGCAGCGTGTCGAGCTCGCCCTGGTGCTTGGTGTCGAGCTGGGAAGGAACGGAGATATTCTCCTTTGCGGCGATCTTCTTCAGCTTCTCGTTTGCGGCGCTATGGTCGTCGATGAGCATCTGCGCGAGGTTCTTGATCTTCGGATCCTGCGCCTTGGTCAGGGCCGCCTTGCTCGACTGGACCTCGAACATGCCGCCGATCGCAGCATTCTTCACGAACTTGGCCGTTATGTTGTCGGCTGCGAATGCCGGGTATGAGAGCGCGGCGGAGCACGCCATGGTCACGGCAAGCAGGGTAACGCGTTTCATGTCCATTCCTTTCCGGAAAGCCCTTCCAGTGCCTCGATCGGTTTCCGAACCCGATCCGGCAGGCCATGTTCCACCGCAGGCTCCATTTTCTGCAGCCAGTGGCGCGGAGGATGTGGATTCCGAGAAAAATTGAAGCGGGCGCCGGCGTTCCGGCTTGCATATGGCCGCTCCTTCACGCATTGCTCAGCCATGAAGGGACCATCATTCGTCAGGGCTTGGTATGGCACGCTCCCTCTCCGTCAACGCTCCCGCCGCCGGGAAGCACGTTCCGGAACCGGTTGATGATGAGATCAACGCAATCCTCCTCGCGATAGAGGAGGAGCCCGTTCCCGCGCGTCTTCAGGAACTCGCCCTCAAGCTTCAGAGGGCGCTGACCGCTCGCCGGGCGCAACAATCGCGCAACTGACGGACCGGGCGCTATCGCGCGGCATCCAGCCCGTCGTGAAAGACGCCATCCGAAAGCTGGATGTGCGATTCTACGAACGTTCTGGGGGAACTCTCGCCCAACTCGAAGAGAAGGGACGTGCGCGCCCGGTTCAAACGGCTCTTCACGGTTCCGATCGCGCAGCCGCAGATTTCCGCCGCCTCCTCGTAGGTGACGCCGAGCATGCCGATGAGGACCAGTACCTCTCTTTGCTGCTCGGGCAGTCTGCCGATCGCGCTCTCGACCTCGCTTTTGCGTACGCACCAGTCCTGCGAGGCTTCCATGGCCGGTTGTGCCGACACGCAATCGGTAAGGCCCGGCTGCTCTTTGCGGTACGCGACGATCCGGGTGCAGAACGTGTTGCGCATGATGGTGAAAAGCCAGGATTTCATGCGCGTGCCCGGCTTGAACTTGTCGATGTTCGCGATCGCCTTGGTGAGCGTCTCCTGAACGAGATCGTCTGCGTCGGTGGGTTCACGACAAAATGTTCGGGCGAAGGCGCGCAGGGCAGGAATCAACTCTACGATTTCACCGTCGTCGCGGTGGCCTGATGGCTGTTGGCTTGGAACAGGCAACGCTTATGTCCCTTGCGTGGCTTGAATGGAAATGAAGCAGGCTGCTCAAGAATAATGTACAACGGAAAGACTCGTTCCAGCCGCGCCGACAAATTCGACCGGATTGACGGAGGGGCCCCGGGCCCGCCCGAAGGCGGGGAGGGTGCTCGTTCCGGACCGCCGCGCTGCTTGCGTCGTCGACGGCAAGCTGGAAAGGTCGCGGGGGCCGCTTCGGCGCTGATCGCAAGGGCGATGCATCGCGGCCCCACATCATTTCCGCCGATTGACCAGCTTTCCCTGCGATGCGGGCCGATCGTGAAGGGAAGGGGCGGCGTTCACGTTTGCCGCCCTCTAAAAGCCCGCCGGACGGAACAATTGCCGATCACGTATCGTTAAAACAATGAAATGCTTTCGGGCGGGCATCTAATCGCCGAAAGGATAAGACCATGGCTAACAACGATACATCCATGCAGTCATATCTCTGGCCGAACGGGCTTACGTTGGCACTTGCAGTATGGTTGTTCATTTCGCCCTGGGTGCTGACCGCGCCGGCGGCCGGAGCCTGGGCCTGGAACTCGTGGGTCGTCGCGATCATCGTCGCCGCGCTTTCGATCGGGGCTTTGGTGCAGCTCGCGCAGTGGGAAGACTGGATCAATGTCATCCTGGGCGCCTGGCTGTTCATTTCGCCCTGGGTCTATGGCTACACGGGCACGGAGAGTGCGGCCTGGAACTCCTATATTGTCGGCGCCCTGATCTTCTTCATCGGACTCTGGGGCGTCTCCGCGGCGCGGCGCATGGAGATGCTGCATCCGCAAATCCACTAGTGCGGCGGCATCTCGGTCGAGCCGCGGAATATCGCGACAGGAGCCGGCACGGGAGTGCCGGCTCCTCAGGCTGCTGACAAACCCCGTCGATTTCGGCGGGGTTTTTATTATCAGACGGATGGCGTTGAGTTTTCGTCGGTGGGAAGGGGTTGGCGGAAAGGGTGCCGGCTCAGGCGGGCCGTGGAAATGGCTTTGAGCT
>JBQCFH010000019.1:0-2056 GCA_051959385.1 Rhizobiaceae bacterium
TCCTTCACCTTCTGGACGTGGTCCTTGTGCGCGACCAGGACCGCATCCTTGGTCTCGACGACGACGAGGTCCTCGACCCCGACGACCGTGACCAGGCGGCTTTCCGCGCGCACCAGCGTGTCCCGGCTGTCGAGCGCCAGCACATCGCCCATCAGCACGTTGCCCTCGCCGTCGCCTTCCTGGACATCGCGAAGAGCCGACCAGGAGCCGATGTCGCTCCAGCCGGCATCGAGCGGCACCATGGCGGCGGCGGCGGTCTTCTCCATCACCGCATAGTCGATCGAGACGGCGGGAGACGCTCCGAACCTGTCCGCGTCGACGCGGATGAAATCCATGTCCTCCTCGGCCGAGGCGATCGCCTGTTCGCAGGCGTCGAGGATTTCCGGCCGGAACCGCTTCAGCTCCGCCAGAAAGGCGCTGGCGCGGAAGAGGAACATGCCGCTGTTCCAGTAATAGCCGCCATCCCGCACATAGGCCCCCGCACGGACGCGGTCCGGCTTTTCCTCGAACCGGTCGACGACGAAGCCGTTTCCGCCGAGCGCCGCGCCGCGCCGGATATAGCCGTAGCCCGTCTCCGGCCGGTCGGGCACGACGCCGAAGACGACGAGCTTGCCTTCCTCGGCCAGGGCGGCTGCCTTGCCGACGCTCTCGCGGAAGCGGTCCGTCTCGCGAATCAGGTGATCGGCCGCCAGCACGAGAAGCAGCGGGTCGGCGCCCGAGCGCGACGCGTGGAGCGCGGCCAGCGCGATCGCAGGCGCGGTGTTCCGGCCGACCGGTTCCAGGATGATTTCCGCCGGGCGAACCGAGTTGGCGCGCAGTTGCTCCGCAACGATGAAGCGATGCTCCTCGTTGCAGATCACCAGCGGGTCGGCGCAGTCGAGCCCCTTCAGCCGCGCAATCGTCTCCTGCAGCATGGTGAGGCGGCCGGTCAGCGCATGGAACTGCTTGGGAAACAGCTCCCGCGAGAGCGGCCAAAGCCGCGTCCCCGAGCCCCCCGCCAGTATGATCGGCAGCAACATCGCCTGGCATCCTCCGCCGGTCCCGTCACGGCCGGCCTGTTGGCCCCTTCTCATCCGGGAGGGGAGGCCGTTTCAACGGTTTTTTTATCCCGGCTTCTATGATAGGGCGGCAGAAACAACTGGGGGTTGCCGTGAACCGGGAAAAGATGGGGCAAGCGATAAGGAAAATAATCGAGGACCGCAATGCTACCAGTTTCGCCGAACGTACGGAAGTCTATTCCGCGGCGCGCGCCTCGCTGCGCAAGGCCACGAATGACGAGCCGGCGATCATGGCCGAACTGGACCAGGTCATCGACGAAGTCGAGGCGTCGCACGGGCCCGAGCGGGAGATCAAGGACGATGGTGCCCGCGGCGGCGGCGCGCGGCGCCTGCCGTGGGCGGCCGCCGGCGTCATCCTCGGCGGCGCCGCCGCGGCAGCGGTCATGGTGTTCGGTTTTCACTTCCGGCCTCAAAGCCCGGTTGCGGCGACGCTGATGCGGCAATACAAGGCGACCGTGCCGCTTATACCGGCGGCCGTCGATTACCTTCACAAGGTCGCGGAGCGCATCGTCGAAATGCAGAAGAACGACCCGGCCGGGCTGGAGGCAAAGGCGTCGACCCGTTTCATCCGCTCGGTCGGCCTCGATCCCGAACTGGCCAAGAAATTTCCGCCGTCCATGCCGCCCGGCAGCGACGTCGTGCTGCGGGCCGATAGGAACGACTATAAAATCCTCTTCAGTTGGACGCTCTGCGGCGCTGTTCGCCTGGCACGGCCGGAGTTGGTCGATTCGATGCGCAGCCGCGCGGACGTGATTGGCTGCCCTTACTTCGGCCTGTGGACGCCCGGTGCGGCGAAATGGTGAGGCGAGGAGAGCTCGGGCTCATAACTTGGAAAAGCAACGTGCAAGGCATCAGGCCTAGCCGGCCAGAGGTTCTATCGCCCACATCTTGAATCCGGTTGCTGGTATAACTCCAACCTCAAGAAAAGAGAATCCGCCAACCTCTGCCTGGTACATTTGCAGTTGTGCGGGAGTCCCAATAAAGTACGACTTCGCTTC
>JBQCFH010000020.1:0-16893 GCA_051959385.1 Rhizobiaceae bacterium
CCACGGACGGTCTCCCTTGCTTGAGATCTCAACGACCTCATTCTGGCACATTGCGATGCCGTCGGGGGCCGTCCACCCCAACATTCCGTGACTGCACCGCCATCACAGTCGGCGACGAACAAGTTTGATGGCAACAGCTTCTGTTTGATGTACTGCTACCCGGAACCGCGACGGAATGGATCCCGGTGTTCCTGCCCTCGCTCCGCTCGTGCCGGAAACCGGGACGACGCAGATGCTTCGACTCACCCGTGGCAGCAGCCGCCGGTTGCCGGCGCTTCGTCATATTCGTCGTGGCGGCGCACCCAGCTCATCGTGTTCGGCGAGGTCTCGTTGCGGCCGAGCGGCGCCATGTCGAGCCAGTTGTAAGCCCCGATCAATATGTCGCCGCCGCGCGCGCGTGCCGCGAAGGTGCAGTAGATCGCGCAATCCTCGTCCTTGTAGAAGGCGGTGATGCCCGGCCAGTCGCGCGAGACGAAATCCGGGCCGACCTCGAATTCCCGGAAATTGTAGACGATACGTCCCGAGGCGACCTGCGCCTCCGAGAAGGACACCTGGAAATCGAAATTGAAATCGCCCGGCGCCGACGACACCCAGTCGAACTTCCAGCCCATGCGCTGCTTGTAGGGAAGGAGCTCGGCAAGCGGCGCGCGCGAGGCGACGACCAGCGAGACGTCGTGGTTTCTCAGATGCTGCTCGGCGCCGTCGATATGGTCGCACAGGAACGAGCAGCCTTCGCAGCGGTAGTCGGCGCCGGGGCCGAACATGAAGTGGTAGACGAGCAACTGGCTGCGGCCCTTGAAGAGATCGGAAAGCGTCTTGCGGCCCTGCGTCGTGTCGAAGAGATATTCCTTCTCGACCTTCATCCAGGGCAGGCGACGGCGCTCTTCCGACAGCCGGTCGCGTTCCCGAGTAAAGGCCTTCTCGCGCGCCAGATGCGCCTTGTGGGCGTTGAACCATTCCTCCTGCGATACGATGTTGTGCGGCTGCATGGTTTTCTCCTTCGAGTTCAGCATTCGCACAGAGGACGTACGAGCCGGGCCACAGCCGACAGGTCACTGCGACTTATTTGCCGCTTTGCCGCAACACCTTCTTTGGACAGTCGCGCCAGGCATTTGCCGCCACTTTATCGACACGCTAATTGGAATAGATTGAACAGGCGGGCGGCCGATCGAGGTCGCGGGGAACTTTCATGACCGGAGAAGCACACTGGCTCGGCTTTTCGTCCTGATCGGCGGCCTTATCGTGCTGGCCCTTACCGCGGCGTTGGTCGGGCCGTATTTCATCGACTGGACCTCGTACCGGGCCGATTTCGAACGGGAGGCGAGCCGCATCCTCGGGCGCCAGGTCAAGGTCGAAGGCTCCGCCAAGGCGCGTCTGCTGCCTTTTCCGTCGGTCACCTTTTCCAATGTCCGCGTAGCCGGCGCCGATCCTTCCCAGCCGGCCATGACGGTCGACAAGTTTTCGATGGATGCGGAGCTGGCGCCGTTCCTGCGCGGCGAGGTGCTGATCTTCGACATGCGGCTCGAGCATCCGCAACTCGCCGTGACGGTCGGCGAGGACGGCACGATCGATCTCGCCTCGCGCGCGCCGGCGCTTTTCGATCCGCGGCAGGTCACGCTGGAAAAGGTCACGGTCAGCGACGGCGAGATCACGCTCCGTCACCGGGCCGCGGGCCGAACCTACGTCCTTTCCGATATCAACGCCGATATCTCGGCCAAGTCGCTTGCCGGACCGTGGCGCCTCGATGGAACGCTGGATGCGGACGGCGAGCCGGTGACCGTATCGCTGTCGACGGGGGCCGTCGACGAGAACGGCCACATGCGGGTGCGCCTGCATGCCGAGCCGCGCGACTATCCGGTCGAGTTGCAGACGGATGGCGATATCGGGCTGGAGAACGGGGCCGCCGTTTACGCCGGCGATTTCCACCTCGATGTCCGCAACGCCGACGACAGGGCTGCGGCCGAGCCGGACGAGGCCGAGGATGGCGGCGCCTTCAAGCCGAAAGCGCCGGCGCCCTACCGCACGACCGGCGAGTTCCGCTTCGACGACAAACGGCTTGCGGTTACGAAATTCCGCTTCGAGACCGGCCCGCTCGACGATCCCTACACGGCGGAGGGCAATGCATTTCTCGACATCGGCCGGAAGCCGAGTTTCGGGATCGTCGCAAACGGCCAGCAGGTGCGCTTCGATGAGGCGCTCGGCGAGAGCGGCGCAACCCCCTCGAAGCTGACGCTGCAGGACCGCATCGCCGCCTTCGAACGCGTGGTCGAGGCGCTGCCGAAGCCGGGCATACCGGGCAAGCTCGACATCAACCTCCCAGCGATCGTGACCGGCGACACGACCGTCCGCGACGTCAGGCTCACCGCGGAGCCGGGGGAGGGCGGCTGGAAGGTCGGCGCGCTCAATGCCAGCCTGCCGGGGCGCACCACGCTTGAGGCGAACGGATTCCTTCGCACCGGCATGAATTTCGGCTTCTCAGGCTCGCTGCTGCTTGCGGTGGCGCAGCCGTCCGGCTTCGCCGCCTGGGTTGCGCATGACGTGGACGAGGCGATCCGCCGGCTGCCGGCGGCGGGCTTCCAGGCCAAGGTCGACATTTCGCCCCGGAAGCAGGTCTTTCGCGACATGGAGCTGATTCTCGGCGACGCGCGCTTCAAGGGCAGCCTCGAGAACGACCAGCCGGCCGACGCCAATCCATCGATGGTGGTGAAGCTCGACGGCGGCAAGCTCGATGTCGAGGGCCTGGCGGCCTTTGCATCGCTCTTCATCAGCGATCGGGGGGAGACGCGGCTTGCCGACCACGACATCGACCTTTCGGTCAAAGCCGGGCCCGTCATGGCGGCCGGGCTGACGGCGAAGACGGTCGACGCCGGGCTCCGGCTGACCGACGGGCAACTGGAGATCGACCGGCTGAGTGTGAGCGGGCTGGCCGGCGCGACCCTCAGCGCCACCGGGGAGGTCAAGAATCTCGCGACCACGCCGACCGGGAACATCGACGCGTCGATCGTGTCGGTCGATCTGGGGCCGCTGGTGTCGTTGCTTGCCCAGCGCTATCCCGGCAATCCGGTGATCGCCGGGCTCGATCAGCGCGCGAAAGCCTATCAGGGATTGCTGACGGATGCCGAGATCGACCTGGTCGGCAGCGCCGTCGCCGACAAGGACGGGGCGACGGGCATTGCGCTTAGCGCTCACGGCCACGCCGGCGGCAGCGGCTTCACCGTCTCCGCCTCGGGCAAGGGCCGCAAGGCGGACCCGGAGAAGGCTCAGGTTTCGCTCAATCTTTCCCTCTCCAACGATCAGGCCGCGCCGGTCTATGCGTTGTTCGGCCTGGCCGCCCTTCCGATCGATGCGGCCGGTCACACCGAGGTCTCGCTTGCCGCCAAGGGATCGCTCGCCGAGGGGGTCACGACCTCGCTCAGCGTCGCCGGGGAGGGGCTGCAGGCGTCCTTCGACGGCAGGATCGGGCAGACCGACAACGGCCTCTCGGCGAAAGGGCAGGCGAAACTTGCCGCCAAGGACATCCAGCCCTGGCTCATAACGGCCGGCGTGGGACTCCCCGGAATGGGGCTCGGCCTGCCGGTGACGCTGGCCTCGAAAGTCGCGCTCGGCGGCGGCGCGCTGGCGCTCGACGATCTCAAGGGCTCGATCGGCGGCGGCGCGGTCTCGGGCAATCTCAGGGCCGGCCTGAAGGACGGAGTCCCCGATCTCGCCGGAACGCTTTCCGCCGACAATGTCGATCTGGCGCTCGCGGCCGACATGCTTTTCGGCGACCAGGCGCTCCAGGGGAAGGACCATGGCTGGCCGAAAACCCCCTTCAGCGCCAGGCCCCAGCCCGCCTTCACCGGCGATCTCGACCTCACGGTCCGGACCTTGCAGGCAGGCCGGCTTGCCATGGTGCACGATGCGAAACTGAAGGCCAGCCTGAGCGCTAACGGCCTCAACGTGTCCAATTTGACGGCGAAGGTGGACGGCGGCAGCCTGTCCGGTCTCTTCGAGCTGCGCAACAATGGCGGTACCGGCCTCTTCACCGGACAGGTGAATCTCCAGGGCGCCGATCTTACGCAATTGCTCGCCGGCACCGGGCTTGGCGGGAGCGCCGATCTGTCCGCGTCGGTGACCGCCAACGGCAAGTCGGTCGACGCCATGATTGCCTCGCTTGCCGGCTCGGGCACCTCGTCTTTCCGCGACCTGACCGTTCCGGGCGTGGACACCGAGGCGCTGCCGGCGATCCTGGCGGGCGCCGATCGCATCGGCAAGGACATCGACGCCGGCAAGACGGCCGCCTTCGCGCCGGCCATCGTCAGCGGCGGCACGTTCGCGGCGGGGAAGGGGGAACTGGCCTTTACGATAGCCGAGGGTGTGCTGCGCGCCCCGCCGCTCCGGCTGGAAGGCAAGGGCGCCGTGGTGACGGTTACGCCTTCCTTCGACTTCAACAAAATGTCCGCCGCGGCGAGCGGCGAAATCGCCTACCAGCCCGGCGACGAGGTGCTGGTCGGTTCGGAACCGGACGTGGATTTCGCCGGCTCGGGCCGGCTCGGCGATATGGAGTTCAAGCTGAACACCGGCCCGCTGGCGCAGTTCCTGACGCAGCGCGCGCTGGAGCGGGAGGAGGCGCGCGTCGAGGCAATGCAGGCCGCGCTCCTGGAAAAGCAGCGGCTGCGGCGCGAGGCGGCCTATTACGAAGATCGCGACGCGACCCGGAAGCGGGAGGAGGAGGAAGCGAGGGAGCGCGCCGCTGCCGAGGCCGCCGCCAAAGCGGCCGCCGAAGCGGAGGCGGCGCGGCAGGCCGAGGAGGCGCGCCAGAAGGCGGAGGAGGAGGCGAAAGAAAAGGCAGCCGAGGAGGCCAGGGCCGCCGCCGCGGCGAAAGCGGAAGAGGAAGCGAAAGCGGCAGCGGCGGCAAAGGCGGCGGAGGAAGCCCGCGAGAAGGCGGAAGAAGAGGCGAAACAGAAAGCGGAAGAGGAGGCAAAACAAAAGGCTGCCGCCGAAGCCGCCGCCAAGGCGGAAGAAGAGGCGAAGCGCGCCGCGGCCGAGAAGGCTGCGGCGGATGCGGCGCGGAAAGCCGAGGAAGAAGCGCAAAAGAAAGCTGTCGAGGACGCCGAAAAGGCGCGCAACCGGAAAGAAGAGGATCAGTCGCTGGAGGATCGCATCCAGAAGCTGCTCAATGGCGACAAGCCGGCCGAGAGCAGCGCCGCTCCGGACCAGGCTCCCGGTGCGCCGAACGCGCCCGCCGCGCCGGCGCCGGAAAGCAAGCCCAGCGAGAAGAGCACGAAGGAAGGTACGGCCGCCGAAAAGCCGGCCCGGCGCGCGTCAAGACCCGAACCGTCCGGCGATTTCAAGGATCTGCCGGGCGTCACCGACTTCTTCCGCCAGGGCAGGATGTCCTTCGGCGGGGCGGGTGCCGCGCATTGAGGCAGATCAGCCCTTCCTGACCGCGTCGAGTACGAACAGCCTGAGCGCAGAGGAGAGATTCGCGTCGCGCGGCCGCATCTCGTCAATCTCCGCAACGAGCGCTGCGAGCGGGATCGAGCGCCGCGCGGCAATCTCTTCCAGTTCCCGTTGGAAGGCTTCCTCGAGCGAATAGCTGGTGCGGTGGCCGCGGATGGTGACCGAGCGCTTGCGCACTGCGCTCATTTGCCGGAATCGGGCTTGCCGCGAAAATGCCCGTCGAGGAAGGCCCGGTTATTTTCACCGGCCATCCGCTCCCGCTGCTTTTCGGCCTTCGTCCTGCCGTGGAGCGCGCGATTGCCGGCGGCCTCGGCCTCCTTCACGGCGCGCGCCTTGCGCTTGCGGGCCAGTCGCAGGTTGACGATCTCGGCCACGGGCCGTTTCCGCTATTTCTTGCGGAAGGCGTCGAGCGAGACGACGTCGGCGCCCTTGCCTCCCTCGGCGGCGCCCTTGCCGCCCTCGGCAGCAGGCTGCTCGCTCTTGGCGGGCTTGGCCTTTTCCTTGCCGGCCGGCTTCGCGGCCTCGGCATCCTGCTTCTTCGCGCTGCGCGGGCTCTTGAGCGTCTCGACCGCGGCCGGCGCGGATACAGGCGCGGGCTCGGCGATTTCGGCGTCCTGCCTCGGATCGAACTCCAGCTCGAAATTCGCCGACGGGTCGTAGAATCCGCGCACGGCGGAGAACGGAATTTCGAGCTTCTCCGGGATGTCCGAGAAGGAAAGACCGATCTCGAACCCGGTCTCGCTGACCTTGAGATCCCAATACTGGTACTGGATGACGATCGTCATCTGCTCGGGGTAGCGCTCCTGCAGGCGGCTGGAGATGCGCACGCCCGGCGCGTTGGTCATGAAGGTGATGAAGAAATGATGGTTGCCGGGCAGCCCGGTGCGCGCGACCTCGGCCAGCACCTTGCGCATGACCGCGCGCAGGGCTTCCTGGACGAGGATGTCGTAGCGAATGTGATCTTCGGCCATGGATCGCCCGGTTGCGCGAGGTTCTGACAAGCCTACGTCTAATCAAGCTTCGGCGCGGCGTAAACCTTGTATTGATCGCCACCGGAAAGCATATAAGCCGCTCGCCGAGTCTTCCAACTGCCTTCAGCCGATCTCAAGCATCCGACCGCCGACCGTCGATTCTCCTGATCGTGTCGGATCGGCGACAGCCGAATCGTCCTTTGGGCGAAGCCTCGCATTAACATCCGGAAATGGTGACATGACAGCAAGGTTCCTGCGCATCGCCATCGTCCTCGGCCTGGTTTCGGCCGTCGGGCCGTTCGCCATCGACATGTACCTGCCGGCGCTGCCGTCGATCGGCAGCGACCTTTCCGCCTCGAGCGGGGCGGTACAGATGACGCTGCTTGCCTTCTTCCTGGCCGTCGGCGCGGGACAGCTCCTGGTCGGGCCGCTTTCCGACATGTTCGGCCGCAAGGCGCCGCTCTATGCCGGGCTCGGCCTCTTCGCCGCCGGCGGCGTCGGCGCAGCGCTCTCGCCGACCGTCGAATGGCTGATCGCCTTCCGCTTCATGCAGGGGCTCGGCGCCTGCGCCGGCATGGTGGTGCCGCGCGCCATCGTACGCGACCTGCATACGGGACCCGAGGCGACGCGGCTGATGTCGCTCCTGATGCTGGTATTCAGCGTCTCGCCGCTGCTCGCGCCGCTGACCGGCAGCCTCATCATCGAGAATTTCGGCTGGCGGGCGATCTTCTGGACGGTGACTGGTGCAGCAGTCGTCGCGGTCGCCCTTCTCGCCTTGTTCCAGGCGGAGACACGCCCGCCCGAGGACCGGCTGGGCGCCAGCATCGGCGGCGCGCTGGCCAGCTACTGGCACCTTTTGAGGGACTGCCGCTTCCTGGCGCTGACATTCACCGCAGGCTTCGGCATATCGAGCTTCTTCGTCTATCTCTCGTCCTCGTCCTTCGTCTTCATCGATCATTTCGGGCTGACGCCGTTCCAGTACAGCCTGGCCTTCTCCTTCAACGCCGTCTCCTTCTTCACCATGGCGCAGTTGACCGGCATGCTGACGGAACGCTTCGGGCTGGAGCGCGTCGTGCGATTCGCGGTGACCGGCTATATGGGTTTCATGGCGCTGTTGCTGGCGCTGGTTCTGCTTGGCGTCGACCGTCTCGACGTGCTGATGGGGTTTCTCTTCATCGGCTACGGCTTTCTCGGCCTTGTGATGCCGACCACCTCGGTGCTGGCGCTTGACGACCACGGCCCGATCGCAGGCGCGGCCTCGGCGCTGATGGGGACGCTGCAATTCGCCGCCGGCGTGCTCGCCATGGCGGTGGTCGGCTGGTTCTCGAACGGCACCGCGCTGCCTATGGTCGCCGGGATCGCGGGCTGCGCGTTCGCAGCCTTCCTGCTGGCGCAGGTGGCGCTCGGCGGACGCGGCCGTGCCGCCGGCGAGGAAGCGCCGGCGGAATGATCAGCGCTCCTCTGCGTCCCTCTGGCGCTCGATTTCCTCCGGTTCGTTGCGGTCGATTTTCGTGAGGTCGTCGCGGGCCGAGCCGTTGGCGCGCAGCAACTCGTCGAGTTTGGCCTGCAGCGCCTGTGTGTCGCGATGCTCGGCGCGCTGGATGAACAGCGTCATCGCCCAGGTCGCCAGCGTGGCGGCGCCGTGCCAGTTGAGGCTGTGCCGATCAAAGATGAGCCACAGGACAGCATAGGCCAGGAGTATCAGGAACGCCCATGGCCGGGCCGTCAGCGTGCCAATTGTAGTAAGGATGCCGGCAGCTTCCATGGGGTCCGCCTCCGTCCGGGCAGAACTGCCAGTCGGCCGTGAATGTTCCCGCGGCCGTTTCAGACCATGGAGACAGGTGCTCAGCGCAAAAGGAAAGTGGAGGCTTCTGTTGCCAGGTGCCTCCGGACCCCGCCTAGCAGTGCGAACCGCTAGGGCTTGATTTGAAGCGTTCGCGCTGCGTTACGCAGCGAGACGAGCTTCCGCATAGTTGTCGTTGGCAACTATAAGTTTAGCCCGATAACGGCGGTACAATGCCGGGCGAAAGTCCGATCTTTACACCCTCGTCGATCCTGTTTCGCCCCCAGCAAAAACCGCCCGCATTTCCGTGGAACGGCGGCTTTTGGTGGAGGCGCCGGGTACCGCCCCCGGGTCCGAAAGGCTTATTGCATCGGCAGTTTATCGCCATAGCCGGACGAGCCGGCAGGGCGAATATAGGTGCGGGGAGCGCATAAGGGAAGAGGGCGGCGGCGCTGTCCGCCGGCGCCGTTGCATTGACTTGCACGGCCGGCTTACCGAGATTCCCGGCGCGGACTGCGCGGCCTTCGGGTTGCGGGCGCGAGGGGCGTCCAACCGGGAGAATTGCAATGGCCGATTACATCGCGGACGTGAAGAAATACGACGCGACGGCAAGCGAGGAAGTCGTCGGCAAGATCGTCAAGCATCTCGGCGTGGCGCTAAGGAGGCGCGATTCGTCGGTGGTTTCCTGCTCGGATCCCAAGGAACTCGAGCGGGTGAAGAAAAGCTGGTGCGGCAAGAAGCTCGGCGTCCGCGATGACGCGAAGGTGGACCGGATCCTGGAGCTGGTCTGCCAGACCATGGCCGCCGACAATTCCAAGAGCCGCGTGACGTTCTACTATCTCACGGCGAAGCATCTGGAAAAGCTGGCGGAGCTTTAGCCGGTCGCATTGTCTTCCGTTCTCGGCGGCGGCCATTCTGGCCTCAGATGCTTCCTCCGGCCAGGTACCAAGCCATCCCGGCCAGCGAACTGGCCAATAGCAGCGGAATCATCTTCACCCCGAACCGGAACGTGGCGAGCAGGGCGGCGAGCGTGAGGACGGCCGCCGGGACATGTATCGTCGCCCAGACCGGCACGCTCGCGACAATGCCGTAGCCCCGCCACTCCACGACCTGCCCGAACAGCACATGCAGCGCGAACCAGACGGCCAGGTTCATGACCACCCCCACCACTGCGGCGGTTATGGCCGACAGCGCGCCCGTCAGCGCCCGGTTGTCGCGCAGAGCCTCGACGAAAGGAGCGCCGAGAAAAATCCACAGGAAGCAGGGGACGAAAGTCACCCAGGTCGTCAGCACGGCGGCAAGCGTGCCCGCAGTCATCGGGCCGAGCGCGCCAGGGGCCCTGTAGGCGCCCATGAAGCCGACGAATTGGACCACCTGGATCAAGGGTCCGGGAGTCGTCTCGGCCATGCCCAGCCCGTCCAGCATCTCGCCCGGCTTCAGCCAGCCGTAGTGCTGGACGGCTTGTTGTGCGACATAGGCGAGCACCGCATAGGCTCCGCCGAAGGTCACCATCGCCATCTGGCTGAAGAAGATGGCGATCTGGCTGAAGACGTTGTCCCTTCCGAGCAGAAGGAGAAGCGAAGCGACGGGCCCCAGCCACAGCAGCAGGAACACGCCCGACACCTTGAGGGACCAGGCCAGGCTGGGACGCGCATGGGGTGGCGTTTCCGCCCCAAGCGCGGAATCCCTGTCATCGAGCGCGTCGTCGGCGCCCTTGTGCCCACCCCCCACGCGAAACAGCGGCGATCCGATCCGACCGCCCGCGAAGCCGATCAGCCCCGCGGCAATGACGATCAGCGGGAAGGGGAGGCGGAAGAAAAAGATGGCGACGAAAGCGGCCGCGGCCATGCAGACCATGACGGCGTTCCTGAGCGCCCGCTTGCCGATCCGGACCACCGCCTCGAGCACGATGGCCATCACGGCCGCCTTCAGGCCGAAGAACAGGCCCTCGACGATGCCGACATCGCCGAAGGCGGCGTAGACGTAGCTTAGCGCCAGGATCGAAAGGAAGCCGGGAAGCACGAACAGGGAGCCCGCGACGACGCCGCCCTTCGTCTTGTGCAGCAGCCAGCCGACATAGATGGCGAGCTGGGTCGCCTCGGGACCGGGCAGCAGCATGCAGTAGTTCAGGGCGTGCAGGAACCTGTTCTCGCCGACCCAGCGCTTTTCGTCGACAAGTATCCGGTGCATGACGGCGATCTGGCCGGCGGGGCCGCCAAAGCTGAGCGCCGCGACGCGGATCCAGACCGCGACCGCCTCGGCGAAGGAAATGCCGTGGTCGCGGGCCGCCCTCGCGTCCGTTACGGCGTCCCGTGGGAGGAGCGCGGTCATGGTCAGGCTCCCGGCTTGTTGGTTGGCCAGTTGTGGGTTTCGTCCGTGGCGTCGCGGCACCACCGGTAGAATGCATCGTAGAGCCCCATCCCCGCCGCCAGCTGCTCGAGATCGTCGGCGTACATCCTGGACAGGCCGAGGGAGGCGGCGAGCAGGCCGGGAGCCTCGGGCGCGAGATCAGGCCTGGCTGTGTCGGCCCCGCGCACGATCGAAGCCAGGTGAAGCAATGGGCCGGTCTTCAGGCCGAACTCTTCTATCATCACGTCGAAGGTGCAGAGATCGCCTCTGTGGCTCCAGAACACGTCTTCGATGTCGAACGGCGCGGCGCCGAAGCGCTCGCCGACCGCCCTGACCTCCGAGGGAACGACATAAAGGAAAACCGCATTCGGATCGACGAAGCGGCGGATCAGCCAGGGACAGGCGATCCTGTCGATCTTGGGCCGCGCCCTTGTCACCCAGACGGTGCGCCCCTTCGCGTCGAGCCTCGGCAGTTTCGAGACCGGCACCGCAGGCAGGCCAGCGGCGGCCCAGGCTTCGAACCCGCCTTCGAGACTGTCGGCGGGAACACCTTCATGTCGAAGCCAGGCGGCGGTGCCGTGGCTCAACTTCAGGCCCTGGTGGCATATGACGACGGCCGAGCGCCCGGCCAGTTCGTCGTGCCAGTCCTTGATCTTCAGATGGCTGCGCCGCATCGAGCCCGGGATCAGCCGGGGATCGAGGGCAAAGTCCTCGTCATTGCGAACATCGACCAGCGCGGGAGCGTTCGGCGTGCCGACAAGACGGGCAAGCTTTTCGACAGAAATGATGGTGGGGGATGGCATGACGCGTCCTTCCGTGTTCCGGGTTCCTGGACGCGATTCTTGAGCCGTAGCCTCGTGGGGAGATCGCAATCCCCATGTGCGATTCAATCGCGCCAATCCCGGTTTCTGTCAAGCGAGCGGAGAGATCGGCAGCGGCGTGACCCCTCAGTCGATGGTGCCGTATCCGTGGGAAACCATCCGGAAACCCGGCGGAGTTTTGGATCGCGCTGGAATCTGCTCGCCGCAATGCCGAAATAGGCATGGACGGCGGCGCGCCCGCTTTGCCTGCCGGCGCGCTGCTCGGCTAAGATCGCTCGCCCCGAATCGCGGAGCCTTCATGCGCCAATATCTCGACCTGCTCGCCCATGTGCTCGAACACGGCATCGACCGTCCGGACCGCACCGGCACCGGCACGCGTTCCGTCTTCGGCCACCAGATGCGCTTCGACCTCGCCGAGGGGTTTCCTCTCCTCACCACCAAGAAGCTGCATGTGAAATCCATCATCCATGAGCTTCTCTGGTTCCTGGCCGGCGACACCAACATCCGCTACCTGAAGGAGAACGGCGTCTCCATCTGGGACGAATGGGCCGACGAAAACGGCGATCTCGGCCCGGTCTATGGCTATCAGTGGCGGTCATGGCCGGCGCCGGACGGCCGCCACATCGACCAGATCGCGAACCTTCTGGACGATCTGCGGCGCAATCCTCATTCGCGCCGGCTGATCGTATCGGCGTGGAACCCGGCGCTCGTCGACGAGATGGCGCTGCCGCCCTGCCACTGC
Source organism: Rhizobiaceae bacterium (assembly GCA_051959385.1). Lineage (GTDB taxonomy): Bacteria > Pseudomonadota > Alphaproteobacteria > Rhizobiales > Rhizobiaceae > Mesorhizobium_L. Next base: position 12,109 of record JBQCFH010000020.1, read on the forward strand.
CTCTTCCAGTTCTATGTCGCGGAAGGGCGGCTTTCCTGTCAGCTCTACCAGCGCTCCGGCGATATCTTTCTCGGCGTGCCGTTCAACATCGCCTCCTATGCGCTGCTCACCATGATGGTGGCGCAGGTTTCCGGCTACGAACCGGGCGAGTTCATCCTGACGCTCGGCGACGCGCATCTCTACGCCAATCATTTCGAGCAGGCGTGCGAGCAGTTGAAGCGTACGCCGAAGAAGCTGCCGACCTTGTGGATCAACCCCGACGTGAAGGACCTCTTCGCCTTCCGCTACGAGGATTTCCGCGTCGAGAACTACGAGGCCGACGCGCATATCCGCGCCAAAGTGGCGGTGTGATGCTTCATCGGGCCGACCTTCAGGCGATTGCGCTGGCAAAATACAAAGACGCAGAACTTCTATTCGCGAACCGCCGCTATTCCAATTCGTACTATCTCTTTGGCTATGCCGTCGAGATTGGCCTCAAGGCGCGGATCGCGCGGTCCTTCCTGCCGGAGACAATTCCCGACCGCAGGTTCGTTTCGGACATATTCCAGCACGACCTGACGAAACTGGTGGGATTAGCCGGGCTGTCCGGCGAATTGGCCGAGGAACGTAGGAGGTCGAATGTCTTCGACGGCCATTGGGCCACCGTCTCCTCTTGGTCGGAGCAATCGAGATACGATATGATAGACGAGTTCCTGGCGACTGCGATGAAAGTCGCCATGACGGATCAGAGCGAAGGAATTTTCGCATGGCTGCAGAGGCACTGGTGAGGTCGGAGATCGATGCTGGCCTTAATTTGATCAGGGCTCTGGATGCCAGCGGATTTGGGGTTCAGGCAGCCCTTTGGCTGTATATGGGCGACAACGATACTTGGAAGCTGATTATCGCCTATCGGGGCGGTAAGGATCAGATCGGCAAAAAATATATGGATGCCGCGACCGCCGTCGCCGACTGGCGCGAAAGGCATCCGAATGAGCCGGTTCTTGACCTGGGCCGTGTCCGCATCGTTCCGGCCGAGGACAAGCTCATCAGCGGGCTTAGACCGGTAATTCACCTCGATGGACTAGGAGAGGTGCGCTTCTCGCACAATCTGGTCAACGGCATTTACGTGGAGGATGCGCTTATTCACCGGCTGGCCGCGTGACCGGCGCCGCACCTCAGATGGCGGGTCGCAAGACGCTGCCGGTCGGCATCCACGTCGCCATCGCGGAAAACGGCGTCATCGGCCGCTCCGGGGGGCTGCCGTGGCGGCTTTCGACCGACCTCAAGCGCTTCAAGGCCGATACGATGGGAAATCCCGTCATCATGGGGCGCAAGACATTCGAGAGCATCGGCAAGCCGCTGCCGGGCCGGGTGAACATCGTCGTGACGCGGCGGAAGGACTGGCGTGCCGAAGGCGTGCAAACCGCTTCCTCGCTCGAGGAGGCAATCCGGGTCGGGCGCGAGCGTGCCGGGGAAATGCCCGATGCCCGCGAAATTTGCGTCATCGGGGGCGGGGAGGTGTACGGTGAAGCGCTGCCGCTCACGGACAGGCTACACGTCACCCACGTTCTCGCGGCGGTGGACGGCGACACGTTCTTTCCGGAGATCGACCCGGCGGACTGGGCGGTAATCTCCTCGATGGATATTCCGGCCGGCGAGCGCGACAGCTATCCCACGCGCCACGTCGTCTATGAGCGTCGAAGCGCCGCATGACCGGAACCGCTCAGGCGCTCCCAAATCCTTACCATATGCAAGATTGCGCGCTTCCGGCGCGTTGAAAGGGCCCTGCGGCATGCCTATAAGAGCACGAACGCAACGCCAGCCGCCCATCCGGTGGAGGCAATCGGGACCGAGAGGGAGTTCATGCCCTGGAGCAATCAGAGCGGCGGCGGCGGCCCGTGGGGAGGCGGCGGCAACGGCGGCGGTCCGTGGGGCCAGGGTCCGCGCCCCGGAAGCGGCGGTCCGCAGGGAACCCCTCCCGATCTTGAGGCCATCCTTCGCCGGGGCCAGGATCGCCTGAAACGCGCCTTTCCGGGCGGTGGCGGCGGCTTTGCCGTCGGCGTGCTCATCATCGCGCTGCTGGTCGTCTTCTGGGCTTTCAAGTCGGTCTATACCGTCCAGCCGGACGAACTCGGGCAGGAACTCTTTCTCGGCAAGCCGAAGGCCGGCGTCGAAGAGCCCGGGCTGCACTTCATGTGGTGGCCGATCGAGCAGGTGCAGATCGTCCAGACCCAGCAGATCCGCGAGGCGATCGGCAGCTTCTCCAACTCGTCAAGCGATGAGAGCCAGATGCTTTCGGGCGACCAGAACATCATCGATGTCGATTTCACCGTCATCTGGCGCGTGACCGATCCCAAGAAGTTCCTGTTCAACATCGACGATCCCGAGCAGATGGTGCGCAGCGTCGCCGAAAGCGCGATGCGCGAGTTCGTCGGCCGCACGCCCGACGAGGAAGTGCGCACCGGCGGCCGGCAAAAGCTGGAAGATTCGGTCCAGAAGGTCACCCAGACGACGCTCGACGCCTACCATGCCGGCATTTCCATCGTCGGCGTCCAGCTCGAAAAAGCCGACCCGCCCTCCGAAGTCGCCGACGCGTTTGAGGAAGTGCAGCGCGCCCAGCAGGACCAGGACCGCTTCCAGCGCGAGGCTGACGCCTATGCCAACAAGAAGCTCGGCGACGCGCGCGGCGAAGCGGCGCGCCTGCGCGCCGAAGCCGAGGGCTACAAGCAGAGCGTCATCGCCCAGGCGCAGGGCGAGGCGGCGCGCTTCATTTCCGTCTACAACGAATACAAGAAGGCCGAGGACGTGACGCGCAAGCGGCTCTACCTGGAGACCATGGAAAAGGTGCTCGGCCGGTCCAACAAGATCATCCTTGATGAAAAGAACGGGCAGGGCGTCGTTCCCTACCTGCCGCTCGACGAATTGATGAAGAAGCCGTTGCCGAAATTCTCGACCTCCGGGGCGACCAGCGGCCAGGAGGCCTCGAAATGAGCCGTCTTCCGATCATCGTCGGCATCCTCATCGTCGTCCTGCTGCTCGTCTATTCGTCGGTGTTCATCGTGACGCCGACCCAGCAGGCGATCGTCATGCGGTTCGGCCAGATCACGCGGGTCGAGTCGGAGCCCGGCCTTTATTTCAAGGTGCCGACGCGGTTCATCGACACCGTGCAATTCGTCGATAGCCGCATCCTGAGGCTCGACATCGACAATCTCCGCGTCCAGGTGAATGACGGCCGCCGCTATGTGGTCGATGCGTTCGTCGCCTTCCGGATCACCGACCCGCGCAAGTTCCGCCAGAACGTCTCGGGCAACCTCAACCTGCTGGAGGCCAATTTGCGCACCAGGCTCGACGCATCGCTCAGAAGCGTCTACGGCCAGCGCTCCTTCGAGGACGCGCTGTCGGAGGAACGCCTGCAGATGATGCTCGAAGTGCGCGACCAACTGCGCCCGCAGGCCGACGTGCTCGGCGTCGAGATCGTTGACGTGCGCATCCTGCGGACCGACCTCTTGCAGGAGGTCTCGGCGCAGACCTTCGAGCGCATGAAGGCGGAGCGCCTTGCCGAAGCCGCGCAAATCCGCGCCCGCGGCACGCAGGCCTCGATCCGCATCAAGGCCGAGGCCGACCGCGAGGCGACTGTCACCGTCGCCGAGGCGCAGCGCGACGCCGACATATTGCGCGGCGAAGGCGACGCCGAACGCAACAAGATCTTTGCCGACGCCTACGAACGCGACCCGGATTTCTTCCAGTTCTATCGCACCATGAAGGCGTACGAGACCGGCCTCACGGGGCAAAGCACGACGATGGTCCTGTCGCCCGATTCGCAGTTCTTCAAATATTTCGACGACGCCACGGGACTGCTTGCCGCCTCGAACGCGGCGAGGAATGCGGCCCCGCCGGCGGGGGCCGGCGCCTCCGGCACCCAGCCGCGCGCCGGCTCGGCTCGCAGCCCTGCCGCTGTTCAGTAAGCGGGGCCTGCGGTGCACGATTTCCTTGACGCGGTCGGGCTCGTGCTCGTGCTCGAGGGAGTGCTTTACGGGCTCCTGCCGAACCTGGCCAAGAAACTGGCCGAGCAGGTGAAGAGGGTTCCGGAGCCGACGCTTCGCATCGCCGGGCTGGTTTCCGTCGCGGCGGGCGTTGGCGTCGTCTGGCTGGTGCGCCGGTAACGCAGGATTTACGGCGCGGCCTTCTTCCAAAGCCGCAAACGCGCCGTATTTCATGCGAAAATGGGAAGAGCGGCTACGAGGGCGTCAAACGCGCCAGACGGCGAACGCAGGAGATTTCCCGCATGGCATGGATTGGTTTCACCCGCGCCTCTCGCGCGATGGCGCTGGCCGCGACGGCGGCCGTTGCGCTCGGCATGTCGGCCGCGCCGGCTCATGTCGAGCCGTCGAAATTCCCGGGCGGCGGGCCGAGCTCGGTGGCCGATCTCGCGGCAGGCCTGCTCGATGCGGTCGTCAACATATCCACGTCCCAGACCGTCAAGGGAGACGAATCGCCTGAGGGCGTTCCGATCCCTAAGCTGCCGGAAGGCTCGCCCTTCGAAGACTACTTCAACGACTTCTTCAACAATCACGGCGACGAAAGCGACGACAGCCCGCGCAAGGTGCAGTCGCTGGGATCGGGGTTCATCATCGATGCGGCGAAGGGGCTCGTCGTTACCAACAACCACGTGATCACCGACGCCGACGATATCGAGGTGAATTTCTCCGACGGCGCCAAGCTGAAGGCCACCCTCGTCGGAACCGACACCAAGACGGACATCGCGCTCCTCAAGGTCGATCCGTCCAAGCACAAGCTCAAGGCCGT
>JBQCFH010000021.1:0-7259 GCA_051959385.1 Rhizobiaceae bacterium
TGCGCGCCCTGCCGCGAGGAGCAACCCCTCCTGATGACGCTGAAGAACGATCCCCGCTTCCGCCTGGTCGGCCTGAACTACAAGGACAAGCCCGAGAACGCGCTTCGTTTCCTGGGCGAAATGGGAAATCCGTTCGCCGCCATCGGCACCGACCAGAGCGGCCGCACAGCCATCGACTGGGGCGTCTACGGCGTGCCGGAGACCTACCTGATCGGAAAGGACGGCCGCATCCTCTACAAGCATGTCGGGCCGTTCACCGAACGATCGGTCGCCAGCGAACTGATGCCTGAAATCGAGAAGGCTGTTGCCGCCGGCTCGTAATCGTCCAGTGCATCCGGTACCGTGAGCGGGAACGAAAGCCCCTCCCCGAATCCTGCCGGATCCCGCCCCATGAACCATCTGATCGCCGCACATTTCGAAGCGCAGGCCAAAGCCTGTGACACATTGGGCTCGCCATTCACGGCGCGCATATGCCGAACGGTGATATCCATCCTCGATAGAAGCACGGAAACGGGAGAACGCATCCTTGCATGGCCGGGCGATGTCGCCGCCGATGCCGTGTCGCTCAGGCTCGCGGGTGGCCTGCATGCGCTGGTCCTTTCCGGCGCGGACGAAGGGCTGATAGCGGTCTATCCGCCGAACGTTGCCGACGATGACCGGCTGCGCCAGGCGCTCGCAGCCGCGCTGCGGACGCATGATGCGCAACTGCTGCGCGCGCTCACCTCTCCGCCGCAGACCAACGAGATCGCGCGCTCCGGCATGCTGCTGCCCGGCTTTCTCCTGATCGCGCGTCGCTTCGCCCTGCCGCTCGCCATCCGCGAGATCGGATCGAGCGCCGGTCTCAATCTCAATTTCGACCGCTTCCACTACGGCTATGGCTCGGAAAAATGGGGCGATGAGGCATCGCCCGTGCGCCTTTCGCCGGGAGTAAGAGGCGATTCTCCGCCGCCGCTCGACGGTGCGCTTTCCATCGCCTGCCGCACCGGCTGCGACATCGCGCCGATCGACCTTGGCGACCCGGCGAGCAGGCTGAGGCTGCGCTCCTATGTCTGGGCCGATCAGCAGGCGCGCCTCGAGCGGCTGGACGCCGCGATCCGGGTCGCCGAACGCTTTCCAAATGCGATCGCAAAGGCGGATGCGGCCGAATTCGTAGGGGAAGGCCTGGCCGGGCGTGCGCCCGGCCAGGCCTTCGTGCTGTTTCATTCCATCATGTGGCAGTACATGCCCGAAGCAACCCGGCAGGCGATCGCGCGATGCCTTGAGGAGGCCGGCGCGGACGCATCCTCCGCCTCACCGATCGCCTGGCTGCGCATGGAACCGCTCGGCCCGAAGGCCCGCCACGCCACCCTGTCGCTCACAAGCTGGCCCGGCGGCCGGACGGAGCATCTGGCGAATTGCGACTATCACGGCCGCTGGATCGAGTGGGTTGCCGGTTAGTACCCGATCAGCCGTAAATCTGCTGACGCACCTGGCGCAGCATCTCGGTACGGTTGCCGTTCATGTCGGCAAGGTCCCTGTCCGAGAGCGACAGGATTTCGGTGACGAGCTCATTATACCGCCGGCGCTTGGCGATGCGGTCCTTGGTACGGGAGATCATGTTGTTCAGGATCATCAGAGGTCTCCAATTCTTGGCGGCGCCCTTGGCCCGCCTTTGGTTTTCCTCCCTTGCGCGCCCCTTAAAGATGGCATGATTCATTTGCGTCGCAACATAGTCTGCTGCAATGCAGCATTGAGGTGAGCGCATGGCTGCGGCGGCTGCAGAGAGATGTTGCAAGTCTCGCAGAATAGGAATAAATTCCGCACATGCGTGGAAGCATTTCTCCCATTCCGCAATCGTGCACGGCTCTTCTGCTCTGCGCAGCCGCGCTCTGCGGTTCCACGGCTGCGACCTGGGCCCGCGACGAGATCAGCGGCCCCGTCGCGGCAACCGTGGTCAGGGTGATCGACGGCGACACCTTCGTGGCCGATGCGCATGTCTGGCCCGGCGAGACGGTTCAGGTGAGTGTGCGCATCAGGGGCATCGACGCGCCGGAATTGCATAGCCGCTGCCCGCGGGAGCGCATCGCGGCCGCGGAGGCGCGCGACGCGCTCGCCGCGCTCCTCGACGGCCAGCCCGTCACGATCTCGAACATAGGCGGCGACAAATATTACGGACGCGTGCTGGCCGACGTGGAGACCGGCGCGGGCGCGGTGGCGCCCGTCATGCTCTACCCCTCCCGCGTCCCGCCCGATTCAGGCGGCCCCCCCCGGCCCGAATGGGGCGGGTGGCGCAGCGCGAAAAGACGCACGCCCCACTCGATCTGGGACGGCCTTCTTGCCGGACCAGCAGCCCCGGCTCCGCGCCGTTCAGGCTGCGGCAGCGCCGTTCGGCTCCGCGCCGGGCCGCGGCAGAGCGTTGGCGACCCGAAGCGGAGAACGCGGATGGACGAGGACCAGAAGCGTCAGCGCGCAGCAGGCGAGGCCGATCAGCGCGATCATGAGCGCCGCGGCCGGCGTCCAGACGATCGTCTCCAGCGCCGCGCCGCGGTAAAGGGCGAAGGAGCTCAGCGCGCTTTCGTGCGAAATGAGCAGGAAGCCGGCAATGTTGTTGGCAAAATGCGCGCCCATGCCGGCGCCCAGATTGCCGGTCAGGTAGACAAGGATGGTCACCAGCGCGGCGAAGCCGCCGATCGAGGCCAGAACGCAGGCGTTCATGGCGAGCGGCGCGCCGATATTCCAGTGGAGGCAAGTGAAGATCAGGCCGGGGATGAGGCCCCAGACGAGCGGATTGCTATAGCGGTGCGCCAGCCCGCGCAGCAGATAGCCGCGGAAGAGAAGCTCCTCCGACGAGGTCTGGACGAAGGCCAGCAACAGGACCGGCACGAGGAACAGGAGCCAGCTTCCCGCTCCGATCGCGGTCTGCTGGAGGTTGGGCGAGATGGCGTAGATGGCGGCTTCCGAGACGATGGAGGTGAGCAGGACCGCGGCCACGCCCTTGGCAAAATCGGACCAGGAAATACGGCCGGTCGCACCGAAGAGGGCGCGGAGCTTCTCCCTGTGGACGAAGCGCATGACAAGCCAGACGCCGATCCAGATGCCGGAAAAGGTAAAAAGCGACACGAGCACGCCGAAGCGTGTGTTCATGAAGCTGCCCATCGATCCGAAGCCGAGATCGTAGCTTTCGGAAAGAAAGAAGCCGGAAAAGATCGCCGCCATCGTGACGATGAGCCACGAGAGCACGACCACGATCGCGCCGAGGATCAACCAGGCGAGCGTGGTCCTCCGTCCCGCAGAGCGGCGGTATGCCTCGAAGGCCGTCCGGTCGAACGCCATGGTCAAGCCTTTCCGCCGCGCGATGTCGCCTCTGTTTCCCGGATAGCCGATGGAAATGAAAGTCCTCTTACCGCCGCAGGCCGGATGCGGCATCCATGCAACTCAATCGTGCAAAAATGTCGCGGCTGCATGCAAGCGATGACAAAGCCGGCATTCGCTGGCACATTCCCCGCGCAATTGCTGGTTTGTGTATCGAGGAGAAGAGCATGGCCTTGCGCTTTGCTGGCCTGGCGGCTGTTGTTGTCGCCGGCATCACCCTTTCGGGCGCGGCTCAGGCTGCCCAATGCGGTTCGGGCCCGGCGGGATTTCCGGCATGGCTGCAGGATTTCAAGGCCGAGGCTCAGGCGCAGGGCATATCGAGCCGCACCGTGCATTGGGCGCTGGACGGCGTCACCTATGACCCGCACGTGATCCGGCTCGATCGCGGCCAGCATTCCTTCAAGCTTTCGCTCAGCCAGTTCATGGCACGCCGCGCCCCGCCGTCCTACATCCAGCGCGCCCGCAGCATGATGCGCTCGAATGCCGGGCTTCTGTCCCGCATCCAGAGCCGCTTCGGCGTCCAGCCCGAGGTGCTGGTGGCCATCTGGGGCATGGAGACCGGCTTTGGCGCGAATTCCGGGCATATGGCCACGATCCGCTCGCTGGCGACGCTCGCCTATGACTGCCGGCGTTCGGATTTCTTCACCAACGAGCTTCTTGCGGCGTTGCAGATCGTGCAGCGCGGCGACATGTCGCCGGACGAGATGCGCGGCGCCTGGGCCGGCGAACTGGGGCAGACGCAGTTCCTGGCCTCGAAATACCTGCAATATGCGGTCGATTTCGACGGCGACGGCCGCCGCGATCTGATCCATTCGCGCGCCGACGTGCTGGCCTCGACGGCGAACTTCCTGCGCGGCCATGGCTGGCAGCCCGGCGCGGGCTATCAGCCCGGCCAGCCGAACTATCCGGTGTTCGCGGCGTGGAACCGGGCCGAAGTCTACCAGCAGGCGCTGGCGCTTTTCGCCAGCAAGATCGCCGAGTAGACCGCGCGCTCAGCGGTCCGGCTCCGCTGCCGGATAGGGCACCGGCGCCAGCAGCGCCAGGCCGCCGAGCAGGAACAGAAGGATGACGGCCATGCCGAGCCGCGGCGAGCCGCTTGCCGCCGTGACCGTTGCTACCAGGAAGGGCGCGACGAAGCTCGTCGCGCGGCCGGCCAGCGCATAGATGCCGAAATAGCGGCCGGCCTCCATAACCGATACGCTGCGGGCGAGATAGGAGCGCGAGGAAGCCTGCACCGGACCGAATGCCAGGCCGATGAGGAGCCCGAAGGCGATATAGGCCTTTTCCGCCGACGTGCCGAAGAGCCCGCCTGAATCTGCGTCCGACAGCGGCAGAGCGTCGAAGAGCGTGTAGCCCTTGCCGGTCGAGACGATGCCGACGGTCGCGACCAGCAGCATGGCCAGCGAGACCATCACCACCCGCTTCGAGCCGAGCGCCGTATCGAGCCGGCTCGCCGCCCAGCAGCCGAAGATGGCGACGATGTTGAGGATGATGCCGTAGAGCCCGATCTCGGCCATCGACCAGCCGAACATCAGCGCGGCGAAGGCGCCGCCGAGCGCCAGCAGCGCGTTGACGCCGTCCTGGTAGACCATGCGCGCGACGAGGAAGCGGAAGATGCCGGCCCTGCCGCGTATCTCTCCCAGCGTCGCGCGCAGTTCCGCCAGGCCCGATCGCACGGCCGGGCCGGCGGGCAGGCCCTTCCCGGCATCCGGCGTGAACAGGAACATCGGAAGCACGAAGACGAGATACCAGAGCGCGGCGAACGGCCCGGTGATGCGCGCATCCTCGCCGCTTGCGGGGTCGAGGCCGAAGAGCGGCCTCGCACCGATGATGGTTCGGCCGGTCTCGGGCGAGGCGGCAACGAATAGCACGATCGCGATCAGCGCGACCATGCCGCCGAGATAGCCGAGGCCCCAGGCGAGATTCGAGACGCGTCCGATGTCCGGTTTGGCGACGAGGCGCGGCAGCATGGAATCGTTGAAGACGATCGAGAATTCCGCCGCCACCGAGGCGAGCGAAAACGCGACGAGCACCGGCACGACCGCCGATCCGGGAGCCGCGAACCAGAGAAGCGACAGGCCGGCGATCTGGATAACCGCGAAAAAGCAGATCCACGGCTTGCGCGGGCCGGTCTGATCGGCAATCGAGCCGAACACCGGCGAGAGAATGGCGATAACGAGGCCGGCGGCGGCAACGCCGTATCCCCAGGCGGCCTGGCCGAGCGCCGGGTCGGCGACCATGCGCGAGACGAAATAGGGGCCGAAGATGAAGGTGGTGACGACGGTGAAGAAGGGCTGGGCCGCCCAGTCGAAGAACATCCAGCCCCAGACGCCGCGCCGCGTGGCGGCGGCGTGGCTTTTCCGCACCCAGCCTATCTGTGAAGCCATTAGAGCGGATGCTCCGGGAAGGCTGAATGCACCCCTTCCGGCCCTTCGGGCCACCTCCCCCGTCGAGGGGGAGGAGGGCGGCGAGGCAGGCGCCCTCCCTCCCCTCGACGGGGAGGGTCCGGCCGATAGGCCGGGGGTGGGGTGATACGGGCCAAGCAATCAGAGTTCATTGCTTTTCTACAGCCCAGCCAAATCCGCCATCAGGCCCGACGCCACCGAGAGCTTCGATACGGTGACGTCCCCGCCCTCGGTCAGCGCCTGGAGGCGGTCGCGCGTGCGCTGGATGCGCTCGCCTCCCGCGGCGATCCACGCCCGCACCGGATCGGCCCCCTTGCCGTGCGTCGCGAGCGCCGCCGCGCAGATGCCGCGCCGCGCCTTGCCGAGCGCGTCGGTCGCCCGCTCCAGCGCCAGGCGATCATAGTAATCAGTGGTCGGGATCGCCTGCGCCGCTTCCTCGATGCGGCCGATGCGGAAGATGTCGGATACCGTGAAATAAGCCCGTGCGGCGGCGCCCAGATCGGCGCCCGAGACCGCTGCAACATGGGCGATGTCGGGTACGTTCGCGGAGACGCCCAGCAGGGCCAAATCGGCGGCAAGTGTGTCCGGCGCTCCGGCTTCCTGCAGGCTTCGCGTCCGCTCCTCGAGCGAGGCGAGCATGAACGCCGGCATGATCTTCGGCAATTGGGGTTCGAGCACGGCGCGCGCCTCCCTCAGCCTGGCGATGCCATCGGACAGGTCGACCACACGGTTGCCATTCTTCAGCAACCACGAGGTCACCGTTTCGAGGAGATGGGAGACGATCTCGTAAAGGCCGAGCTGGGCGGCGCCGTCGATCCTGTTGTCGAGCGCGTCGACCCCGGCGTAGAGACGATCCAGATCGTAGCCCTCGCGCACGAGAACGAAGGCGCGACCCACCGCCTCATCCGTCTGGCCGGTCAGGTCCTTCAGCCGGCTGACGAAGGCCGGCCCGCCGCGGTTGATCATATCGTTGGCGAGCCTTGTAGCGATGATCTCGCGGCGCAGCCGGTGGGCCGAAATCTCGGCCGGGAATTCCTTCGCCATGCGGTGCGGGAAATAGCCCATCAGCTCGTGTTCGAGATAGGGATCGTCGGGCAGGCCGCCCTTCACCAGATCGTCGAATAGCGTCAGCTTGGCGTAGGCGAGCAGCACGCCGAGTTCGGCGCGGGTCAGCGGCTGGCCCTTGGCCTCGCGCTCGGAAAGGGTGCTGTCGTCCGGCAGGAGTTCGACCTTGCGGTCGAGCAGCCCGCGCGCCTCGAGCCCGCTGATGAAGCGTCGCTGGTAGGCAAGATCCGCGAGGCCGCGGCGCTCCGACATGGAGAGCGCGAGCGTCTGCTGGTAGTTGTTAGCAAGCACGAGCGACGCCACGTCTTCGGTCATGTCGACGAGAAGCGTGTTGCGGGCGGTGCGCGTCAGCTTCTTCTTGCGCATGGCGGCGGCGAGCGCGATCTTGATGTTGACCTCCATGTCGGAGGAATTGACGCCGGCGGAATTGTCGATGGC
>JBQCFH010000022.1:0-3059 GCA_051959385.1 Rhizobiaceae bacterium
CCGCCGGTCGCCGATCTCAATTGCGCCGGCCGCCGCGGCGAGGATCGCGGCGCGGATGGCGGCGGGTTCTTCGGAGCGGGGATTGTCGTCCGTGACGATGACGACATCGGCGAGGCGCGTGGCGATCTCGCCCATGATCGGGCGCTTGCCGCGGTCGCGGTCGCCGCCGCAGCCGAAGACGACCATGACGCGCCCCGTCGTGAACGGCCGAACGGCCGTGAGCACGTTCTCGAGCGCATCAGGCTTGTGCGCGTAATCGACATAGACGGGCGCGCCGCTCGCGGCATTCCCGACCAGCTCCAGCCTTCCGGACGCGCCCTTCAGGTGTTCGAGGGCGCCGAGGGCGGCTTCGGTCTTAGTGCCGGTGGCGATCGCGAGGCCCGCCGCTACCAGCGCGTTGGCGATCTGGAAGTCGCCCGCCAGCGGCAGGTCGATCTCGTGGATCGTGCCGTCGGCTTCGACCTCGGCGCGCTGGCGGTAGCGCTCGTGCTCGGCCCGCTTCAAGGCAAGGAAAGTGCCCTTGCGCCCGACGGTCAGCACGTCGAGGCCCGCCCTGCGCGCCACGCTTTCCGTCGGCTCCGACCAGCGGTCGTCGGCGAAGATCACCGCCGGCGCGCCCTTCGGCAGCAGCGCCTCGAAAAGCCGCATCTTGGCCTTGTGATAGTCCTCGACCGTCGGATGGTAGTCCATGTGGTCGCGGCCGAGATTGGTGACGGCGCCGGCGGCGAGCCGGACGCCATCGAGGCGGCGCTGGTCGAGCCCGTGGCTCGACGCCTCCATCGCGGCATGCGTCACGCCGGCTTCGGCGAGTTCCTTCAGAAGCCGGTGCAGCGCCACCGGATCGGGCGTGGTCAGCGAGCCGTATTCCTCGCGGCCGGGCGCGGTGACGCCGGTCGTGCCGATGCTGGCCGCGGACTTGCCGTCCTGCTCCCAGATTTGCCGGGTGAAGGAGGCGACGGAAGTCTTGCCGCTGGTGCCGGTGACGGCGACCATCGTCGCCGGCTGGGCGCCAAAGAAGCGCGCGGCCGAGAGCGCCAGCGCCAGCCTCGGGTCCTCGACCGCGATGACGGGGACCGGCAGCGCGCCAAGCGGCACGCCGCGCCCTGCCACGACCGCGACCGCGCCGCGCTGGGCGGCGTCCGCGGCATAGTTCGCCCCGTCCGCCTTGCTGCCCGCCAGAGCGAAGAAAAGGTCGCCGGCGGCGATCGTGCGGGAATCCGATCCGATCCCGCCTATCTCCATTTCGCCGGACGCCCCCCTGTCGACGGGCAGTATCCCGGCAAGGTCCCTCAGCTTCATCATGCTCCAATCATCTCGACTGTCCCCTTGGGCCATCCCCCGACCGCCGAGAATCAATGATAAGAAACGAGCAAGGCCTGACTATCGTGGCCGAATTCAGGCTCCACGCCGAGCAGCGGAGCGGCCCTGCGGATGATGGCGCCGGCGGTCGGCGCGCAGTTTGCGCCGGCGGTTGCCGGCCAGCCGCCATAGGGTTTCGGCTCGTCAAGTATCACCAGCACGACATATTGCGGATCGTCGATCGGAAAGCCGGCAAGGAAGGCGTCGAAATTCTTGTCGTGGGCATAGCGGCCGTTGACCACCTTGTCCGCCGTCCCGGTCTTGCCGCCGACGAAGAAGCCCGGCACGGCGGCCTGCCGGCCCGAGCCTTTCTCCACGTTGAGGCGCATGAGATAGCGCATCTCCGCGCTGGTCTGGGGCCGCAGCACCCGGCGTTCGAGCTTCTCCGCCTGCTCCTCCGTCCGCGGCAGGAGCGTCGGCGGGATGTACTCGCCCCCGTTTATGACGGCCGCGCCCGCGACCGCCGTCTGCAGCGGGGTCGTCGCGACGCCATGGCCGAAGGCGATCGTCATCTGGTTGAGCGGCTTCCAGACGGCAGGCTGGATCGGCGTCGCCACTTCCGGCAGTTCAAGCGGCATCTTCGTCAGCAGGCCGAGATCGGTCAGGAACTTCTTGTGCTCCGGGATCGTCATCTTCTCGGCTTCCTTGGCCGTGCCGATATTCGAGGAATAGATGAAGACCTCCGGCACGGTGAGGTAGCGGCTCTTGGCGTGATAGTCGTGGATCGTGAAGCCGCCATAGTGCAGCGGATGCGAGGCGTCGAACTTGTCGGTGATCTTCACGCGGCCGGAATCGAGCGCCATCGCGGTCGTGAAGGTCTTGAAGGTCGACCCCATCTCGTAGACGCCGCCCGACATGCGGTTCAGCCGATCCTTGTCGTTGGCGTTGTAGGGATTGTTGGGATCGAAATCGGGCACCGAGGCCATGCCGAGGATCTCGCCCGTCTTGGCGTTGAGAACGACCCCGCCGGCGGCGATAGCGCGATAGCGCTCCATCGCCTGGGTGATCTCGTCATGGATGATGTGCTGGATGCGCAGGTCGATCGACAGCTTGACCGGCTTGAGATCGTCCGCGGTCGCGAGCCCTGTCGCCTGCAGCACCGCCAGCCCCTGGTCGTCGACCCATTTCTCCATCCCGGCGATGCCCTTGTTGTCGACGTTCACCAGGCCGACGATGTGGGCGACCGTCGAGCCGGCCGGATAGAAGCGCCGCTTCTCGGTGCGGACGCCGATGCCGGGGATGCCGAGCGCAAGTATGTCGGCCTCCTGCTTCGGCGTGAGCTGCCGCCTCAGCCAGACGAAGCCGGCCTTGCTGTTCAGCCGGTTGTAGGTCTGCTCGTAGTCGATGTCCGGCAGGACCGTCGCGAGCTTGTCGATCGCCTCGTCGATATCGACGATGCGGCGAGGCTCGGCATAGAGCGATGCCGTCTTGATGTCGGTCGCCAGCACCTCGCCGTTGCGGTCGACGATGTCCGGCCGGGCCGCCGTCGGCCGGCCCCCCCGCGGGCCCGTGTGCGCCCGCGGAGGCGTGGCGTAGTAGAACAGCCGCCCCGCCCACACCCCCCATCGCCTTGCCGATCTCGATCTTCTTCGGCTTCTCTGCGGTGCGGGCGGGGCGGCGGGTCCACCCCGCCCCCCACCCGCCGGAGCCCCCCGCCCCGCCGGCGGCCCGCCCGACGGCGGCCCGGCCGGACATCGTCG
>JBQCFH010000023.1:0-3936 GCA_051959385.1 Rhizobiaceae bacterium
AGAGGGGGGTGAATTCAGCCCTCACCATGTCGCTCCCGGATAGGTGCGCTGCATGTATTGCAGCTCGGCCAGCAGATAGCCCATCGCCTCGCCGTGGCGGCCCTGGCGTCCGCCACTCTGCATCCAAGGCGCGGCGGGCACTTCCAGCCCGGCCTCGGCGAAGATCTGGCCGATGGTGCGGTCGAATTGCGGCCGCAGCGACGAAGGTTCGGGCGCGATCCCGGCATCGGCCATCGCCTCGGTCACCTCATCCGTCTCGAAAAGCTCGCCGACATAAGGCGCAAGTTCCTCCGCGGCCGCCTTCATGCGCCGCGCGCTCTCCTCGGTGCCGTCGCCAAGCCGCACTACCCAGTCGCCGGCATGGCGGATGTGGTAGGCGACCTCCTTCACCGCCTTGGCCGCGATGCCAGCCAGCGTCGCGTCGCTCGACCCGGTCATCGCCCGCCACATCGGCTCCATGAAGGCGGCGAAATAGAGCTGGCGCAGCATGGTGTGGCCAAAGTCGCCGTTCGGCCGCTCCGCCAGTAGGCAGTTCCTGTATTCGCGCTCGCGCCTCAGATAGGCGAAATCGTCCTCGGTGCGGCCCCTGCCCTCGATCTCCCCGGCATAGGCATAGAGCGCCCTCGCCTGCCCGATCAGGTCGAGCGCCATGTTCGGCATGGCGAGGTCTTCCTCCAGCATCGGCGCATGCCCGCACCATTCCGAAAGGCGGTGGCCGAGGATCAGGTGATCGTCGGCAAGGCGCAGCAGGAATTCGAGGAACTTTTCCCTGTCCGGCGCAGCCATCACATGTGCCCCACTTCGTCGGGAATGTCGTAGAAGGTCGGGTGCCGGTAGATCTTCGAGGCCGCCGGCTCGAAATTCTCCTCCTTCTGGAGTGGATCGGAAGCCGTGATCGCAGCCGACGGCACGACCCAGATCGAGGTGCCCTCGCCCCGCCGCGTATAGACGTCGCGCGCGGCCTGCAGCGCCATCACCGCGTCCGCCGCATGCACCGAGCCGCAATGCTTGTGCGCCAGCCCGTTGCGCGGCCGGATGAAGACTTCCCAGAGGGGGATTTGGTTTTGGGTCATTTGATTGTCCTCGATCCCCCTCACCCGGCTCGCTTACGCTCGCCACCCTCTCCCCGTCGGGGAGAGGAGGTCGCCGCCATTGCCGCCGCGCTCTTCTCCCCAACGGGGAGAAGGTGGCCCGAAGGCCCGGATGAGGGGGACATAGTTCTCATCACTCCGCCGCCATCTTCGCCGCAGCTGCCCGCGCCCGGCGCTTTTCGGCGTGCGCCAGCGCCGCCTCGCGCACCCAGGCGCCCTCGTCCCAAGCCTTGCGCCGTGCTTCGATGCGCTCGCGGTTCATCGGGCCGCCGCCCTTCACCACGCGCCAGAACTCGTCCCAGTCGATTGGGCCGAAATCATAGTGGCCGCGCTCCTCGTTCCACTTGAGCTCCGGATCGGGCATCTTCAGCCCGATGAAATCCGCCTGCGGCACGGTCGCGTCGACGAATTGCTGGCGAAGCTCGTCATTGCTGAAGCGCTTGATCTTCCATTTGGTCGACTGGTCGCCGTGCTGGCTGTCGCTGTCGTGCGGGCCGAACATCATCAGCGACGGCCACCACCAGCGGTTCAGCGCATCCTGCGCCATTTCACGCTGTTCATCCGTCCCCCGCGCGAGCGTCATCATGATCTCGTAGCCCTGGCGCTGGTGAAAGCTCTCCTCCTTGCACACACGGATCATGGCGCGCGCATAGGGCCCGTAAGAGCAGCGGCAGAGCGGGATCTGGTTCATGATCGCGGCGCCGTCGACCAGCCAGCCAATGGCGCCGATATCCGCCCAGGTCAGCGTCGGATAGTTGAAGATGGAGGAGTATTTGGCCTTGCCGGCCAGGAGTTCCTCCGTCATCTGCTCGCGCGAAACGCCGAGCGTTTCCGCCGCCGAATAGAGATAGAGGCCGTGGCCGCCCTCGTCCTGCACCTTGGCGAGAAGCGCCGCCTTGCGCCTGAGCGACGGCGCGCGGGTGATCCAGTTGCCCTCCGGCAGCATGCCGACGATCTCGGAATGCGCGTGCTGGCCGATCTGGCGGATGAGCGTGCGGCGATAGCCTTCCGGCATGAGATCGTTGGGCTCGATCTTCTCGTCGGCGTCGATGCGCGCCTGAAAGGCGGCGAGGAAAGCCTCGTCCTCCCCCGTCTCGGTTTTCGCGCCGATCAGGCCTTGGCTGTACATCGCATCTCCTCCATGCTGACATGGCCGCTTGTTACATGTAACAAAAATCCATCATGTTTGCAAGTTTTCGTAACACGTTTTCGGGGGAAGGATGAGCGAATTCGGCATCAGCCAGGCAAACGATCTTCTGAAGCAGGCCTTCGCGCCGTGGATCGTCGATCTCGGCCTGCAAGCAGTCGGCTTCGATCCACGGGGCGGCACGTTCCTGCTGCCGGCCAATCCCAGGCTCGTCCATGTCGGCGGCGTCGTCTGCGGCCAGGCCACCGCTTCGGCGGCGGATACGGTCTCCGTGGTGACGCTCGCTGCCATGAACGGCCGCTTCCGCATCTGCACGACGGTCGACCTCACCACCCATTTCATCCGGCCGCTTCCGCCGGGCGATGTCGAAATCCGCTGCGAGGTGCTCTCCAACGGCAAGCGCATGGCCTTCACGCGCGTCGAGCAGCGGGCGAAAGGGGACGCCCGCGTCGCGGTCTCGGCGACGATGGCATTCGCCTATATGGAAGAATGAGCGCGCCGCAACGCCTCCACCCGTCGCTTTAGCCGCACTTGCAAAGCGTCGGGCGTCGTATCATGTGGAATCTCAGGCACAGGAACCTCCATGACGACCATCGAATCCCCGTGCATCCTCGTCTGCTCGATCGACATGAAGACCGGCTACTGTTTCGGCTGCGGCCGCACGCGCGAGGAGATCGGCGCCTGGCTGACCATGACGCCGGAGGCGCGGCGGGAAGTGATGGGCGAACTGCCGGCAAGGCTCGCCACCGTCGAGCGGCGTCCGCGCCGGGAAACGCGCCGCGCCCGCATGGCGCGCGAAAGAGGTTCCGCCGGGTGAGGCTCGCCATGCGAGATCGGCTGCTCTGGTTCGTCCTGGCCGTCATCGGGGCCACGCTCATCCTGCTCGTCGCCAACAACGACGCCGGATCGACTTTCGGCATCAGCAACGACAGGCTCGGCCGCGGCGTCTATCTCGCACTCTGGGGGCTGGTGATCGCCGCCGGCGTGCTCGCCTCGCGGCGCACGATGGGCCACGCGCTGCGCAACCTTGCCGTCTGGGTTCTCGCCATGCTCGTGCTGGTGGCGGGTTTCCAGTACCGATACGAGCTGCAGGACGTCGCCTATCGCGTCACCGCGGGGCTGATCCCCGGAAGCCCGCTTTCTTCCGTCGACGGAAAGGGACGTGCCGTCGTGACGCTGCAAAAGCTCCAGAACGGCCATTTCGGGGTCGATGCCGAAGTCAACGGCGCCAGCGTCGCGATGATCGTCGACACCGGAGCGACGCGCACCGTGCTGACATCGTTCGACGCCAGCCGCGCCGGCATCAATACGGACAAGCTCGACTACAACCTGCCGGTGATGACGGCGAACGGCCCGGCGCAGGCGGCAAGCGTGACCGCCGACGAGCTTTCCGTCGGCACGATCAGGCGGCGGCACATGGCCGTGCTGGTGGCGGCGCCCGGCAGTCTCGGCCAAAGCCTGCTCGGGATGAACTTCATCAACTCGCTCTCCGGCTTCTACGTGCGCGGAGACAGGATGGTCCTGTACGATTGAGGGTGTGCGAGCGCCATTGAGATCGGACGCAGCGGCCGGCGCGATCTACCCCCCCTCCGTCGCGCTTCGCGCGACACCTCTCCCCCACGTACAGAGGGGAGAGGATGGGCGCCCGGCTGGCGGAGAGGGGATTTGCGAAGCCGAGAGGGGGGCGAAATCCAGGCT
>JBQCFH010000024.1:0-8736 GCA_051959385.1 Rhizobiaceae bacterium
CTTGGTGGCGCCTTGCGTGCTGGCCGGCCCGACCTGCGATTCGGCCGACGTGATGTATGAGAAGGCCCCGTACCCGCTGCCCGTGTCGCTGACCATCGGCGACGAGGTGCTGATCGAGGGGACGGGCGCCTACACCACGACCTACGCGTCGGTCGCCTTCAACGGCTTCGAGCCTCTCCGATCCTACGTGATCTGACGGGTTTCCCGTCGGATCGCCCGGGTGCCGGCGTGTTCGCCGGCAGCCGGTTCGCCTGTGGAACGAATTCTGCTCGTGAAGGATCGTGGGAATGGAATTCTCGAATGAGCGTGCTGAGGGCGCGGCCTTTGGCGATTGGCTGATCTCCCCCTTTGAGGGGGAGATGGCCGGCAGGCCAGAGGGGGGTGTGTCGTGTGAAATCGTCGAGGGGGCAGCACCCTCCTGTAGCTACGCGACATCCTCCCCCTCAAGGGGGGAGGTGGGCGCTGCCTTCACCGTCGCCCCGGAAACAGCCGCCGACATCCCGGCGCGTGACGCGCTGCTCGACCGCGCGATGGGGCCGCGCTGGCGCAAGAAATCGTCGGAGAAACTGCGCAAGGGCCGTATCCCGTCCGAAGGCCTGGCGCTCGTCGCACGCGACGAATTCGG
Source organism: Rhizobiaceae bacterium (assembly GCA_051959385.1). GTDB lineage: Bacteria > Pseudomonadota > Alphaproteobacteria > Rhizobiales > Rhizobiaceae > Mesorhizobium_L. The sequence goes on from JBQCFH010000024.1 coordinate 626, forward strand.
CACGGTCGTCGGCACGGTAAGGCTGTGGGACGTGGTGCTGGGAATCTCCGCCCTTGAGGGGGAGATGTCACCCTGCGGCTTCGCCGCCACCCTCCCCTCAAGGCGGAGGGAAACCCGCGCTCTCCTACTCGGACCGCTCGCTGTCGAGCCGACATTGAAGGGCGCCGGCATCGGTTCGGCGCTGATGCGCGAAGCGATTGCCGAGGCCGCTCGTCTCGGCCACACGGCCGTCATCCTCGTCGGCGACGCGTCCTATTACGAGCGCTTCGGCTTCTCCGCCGAGAAGACCGGCCGGCTCGCCATGCCGGGGCCGTATGAGAAGCACCGGCTGCTGGCGCTCGAACTCGTGCCGGGCGGGCTCGACGGCGCTTGTGGCGTGATCCGCCCCGCCGGACGCAAGGCAAAGCCGACGCGGATCGCTCAGGCGATGTAGTCGCGGCCCTTCTCGTCGTACGAGAAGGGTCCGTTCGCTTACAAAACCTGGCTGAGTGCCATGGCGACGGACATGTCACCGTCGACCCTGAGCTTGCCCTGCATGAAGGCCGAGGTCGGGTCGAGTTCGCCGGCGATCATCGATTCCAGGACGTCCTTGTCGAGCGTGATGGTGCAATCGGCCGGCTCGTCGACGGTGGAAACGCTGGCTCCGTTGATGACCACCACGCCGTCAGGGCCGCAGTCGAACCTGACCGACTTGGCGAAATCGGAGCCCTCCACCTTCGCCCGCATCTTGTCGGCGATCGCATCCATGCTCATCGTCAATTCCTCGCTTGCCGGCCCGGACTGCCGAGCCTCCGTCGTCGTGACCGACCCTACGTTACCGGAACGGGCGGTGGCAAGCGACCGGCTGCCGCCAATACGGAGAGGGCCGCTCCTGCCCTGGCAGGAACGGCCCTGAATACCCCGCCGGGGAGAAGAAGTTACGACTTCTTCTGGTCCTTCTTGGTATCGGTCTTCTTGGTGTCGACCTTCTTGGCGGCGACGTGATGCTTCTTGTGGGTCTTGTGCTTCTTGACCATCGGCTTGGCCGGAGCGTCGGCCGGCTTGGTCATGTTCGAGGTACCGGCGGTCGTCGTGCTGGCAGCCGAAGCGGCGGTCACCGTGAGCGGAGCGGCAAAAGCGAGCGCCACCGTCAGCGACAGCGCGGAGAGGAGAGCTTTGTTCATGGTCGTCATTTCCCTTTTCATGCGGAACCGGAGAAGGCTTGGCCGGTCATTCGTCGATCGGCTTTACCCCGAGCAGCTTCAATGCGGTTGCGTAGGCTCTGATGCCCTGCGCCTGCTCCTTGCCGGCGCAGAATTTCTCGGCCTTTTTGCGAAGCGCTCGCGCCTGGGTGGCCCGCTTGGCCCTGGCGTGCTGGATGATTGCCTGGTCGAGCTGTTGCTGGAGTGCGTTGCACCGTTCGACACGTGTGATCGGCGCCTTCGTTGCAACGTGTCCGGCAGCCATGGCGGTGGTTGCCATGCTCGCCAGAACGATCGCAAATCCGGCAACGAGATGTCGCATCGGTTCCTCGGCTCCGGCTCGCGCCGGCAGTTCTTCCGCTGTCAATCAGCGGCGCAGACTCTCTAGCGCCTGATCTTTTCGCGCGTTTTTCTCGTTTGCAGAATTTTGTAGCGTAGTTGTTGTCCTCGCGCGCCGGCAGGAGAAAGCGGCCGACCGCCGTGTTTGGCACGGCTCGGCCGGCCGCTGTAGCCGCGAGGCTCAGACCTTCTTCGTGGTCTTGGTGACGGTCTTGTGCACGATCTTGTGGTGATGATGATGCACCACATGCTTCACGACATGGCGCACGACGTGATGGTGATGATGACGATGATGCGTCGTCACCACGACCTTGGCCGTTGTCGTCGCCGCCTCGGCGGAGCCCGCCGTAAGCATCGACGCGGAGAAAGCGACCGCGACGGCTACGCCGACGGCTGCAAGAACGTTCTTCTTCATTGGATTTGTCCTTGATAAGAGAAACTGCGGAATCGCAGCGCGCCTGATATGCGGCAGACTTGTTTCCTCAATTTTTCCGCAATGCAGAGTTTTGTAGCGGCCACTTTTATTGAGGGATGTGGAAGGATGTCTCCTCGGGCGGGGCGTTGTACTGGCGGAGCATCCGCGGGGTGTGGCGTTCGTTCGCGTCGGGGAATTCGCTCATGAAGGCGGATGCCCACATCCTCGTCGTCGACGACGACCGCGGCACGCGCGACCTGTTGCGTGAATTCTTCGAGCGCCACGGCCTGCGCGTCTCCGTCGCCCGCGATGGCGAGGAGATGCAGTCTGTCCTCAAGCGCTCGTCCATCGACCTGATGGTGCTCGACGTCATGCTGCCGGGGAAGAGCGGACTCGACATCTGCCGCGAAATCCGCGCCCGCTCCAGGATGCCGATCATCATGCTGACGGCGGTGACCGAGACGGTCGACCGCGTCGTCGGCCTCGAAATGGGCGCCGACGACTACGTCCCGAAACCGTTCGACCCGCGCGAGCTGCTGGCAAGGGTCAGGGCCGTACTGCGCCGCCCGGCGATCGCCGGTCCGTCGGACCGGCCGGAATCGGAGATCTACCGTTTCGCGGGCTGGACGCTCGATTGCGCGCGTCGCCGGCTCATTGCGCCGGGAGACGTGCGGGTCGAGCTGACCACGGCCGAATTCAACCTGTTGCAGACGCTCGTGCGGAGCGCGCAGCGCGTCCTCTCCCGCGAGCAGTTGATGGAGCTCGCCGGCGGCGACGGCACGGTGAGTTACGACCGCAGCGTCGACATCCTCGTCAGCCGACTGCGCCGCAAGATGGAGGACGATCCGCGCGCGCCGAAGCTCATCCTGACGGTGCGCGGCGGCGGCTATCAGTTCGTGCCGGACACGGTCCGCGAATGAGGCGCTTTCTCCCCCAGACGCTGCCGGCCTGGATGCTTCTGATACTGATCGCAGGCCTGCTCGTCACGCAGGTCACGACCTTCTACATCATCGCCCAGCAGCGGACCGCCTCCAACAATCTTCTCGAGCTTTTTCGCCTGAGTGACCGCGCCTATTCGCTGGTCAAGCTGATGTATGGGGCAAGTCCCGACCAGCGCATCCAGCTTGCGAGGGGCCTGTCCAATGCCACTTTCCAAGTCACGGTTACCGACGAACCGATCATCAAGAGCGCGATTCCCTTCGATGACAACATGGCCGAACTCGAGGACGTCGTCGTCGGCCGGCTGTCGAAATTCGGCGTTTTGGAAGCCCGCATCTACCGGGAATCGGCGGGCCCCGATCTCGCCCGCGACGCGCCCGACGACGACTCGGCCGATGGCATGGGCGAAATCGAAAAGGAATTTCTCGACCTCGCCGACGACATTTCGCAGAGCGCCCGGCTCGTTGCGTCGATCGAGTTCAAGGACGGGCAGTGGCTGAATTTCGTCATGCCGCTGACACCCGTGGGGCCGCTCATATCGACCGAGGGCCTCGCCCTGCTCGGCGCGGTCGCGGCGCTGGTGGTGATCGTGACGATCTGGTCGCTGCGCCGGCTGACCGCGCCTTACCGGACCCTTGAAAGCGCGGTGAAACGCATCGGCGCCGATTTGAAAAGCCCGCCTCTCCCCGAAGAAGGCGGCCGCGAATACCGTTCGGCGGCGCACGCCGTGAACACCATGCAAGCGCAGCTGCGCGAATATGTCGAGGACCGCGAGCAACTGGCGGCCGCACTCGCCCATGACCTGCGCACGCCTTTGACGCGCATCAAGCTCCGCCTCGAATTGCTGAGGAACGGCAAGGTCCGGCAGGCGCTCATGAATGACCTCGGCGACATTGAGGCGATAGCCCGCTCGGTCGTGGATTTCGCGACGCACGAAATCAGGGAAGAAAAACCGGAGCGGATCGACTTCTGGTCATTGGTCGATTCGGTTGCCGACGCCTATCCTCAGGTGACGTTCGAAAACAATGGCGCCGGCACGCGGGACCTTGTCTGCACGGGACGGCCGGTGGCGCTCCGCCGTTGCGTCACAAACCTTGTCGACAACGCCGTGGCCTACGGCGAGCGGGCTCGCCTCACCCTTGCAGGCGATGCACAGGACATCGTTCTGACCATCGACGATGACGGCCCGGGCATCCCGAAGGAGCGGCTGGAGCAGGTCTTTCGTCCGTTCACCCGGGTCGAGGCGTCGCGCAACCGCCAGACCGGCGGCTTCGGGCTCGGCCTCACCATCGCGCGCGCCATCGCGCGCGGCTCCGGCGGCGAGATCAGGCTGGAGAACCGGGAGGGTGGCGGCCTCAGGACCGAACTGAGGATCCCCAGAGCCGCCGAAACGGCCGGATCATAGATCGGGCAACTTGCCGCCGAGCTCGTCCTCGATATGGGCGCGCACGATGTCGTCGAAATTGTCCTCGGCCTTGAAGCCGAGCTCGCGCGCCCGCTTCGCGTTGAACTGCGTCGGCCAGTTCTGGACGATCGCCCAGACGGTCGGGTCGGGCTCCTCGCGGATGAGCGCGGCGTACCTGGCGCCGGCCACCCGCGCGAGCGACTCGATCTGGCCGCCGACGGTGACGGCCACGCCCGGCATGGTCAGGTTGCGGCGCGGCCCGACCATGTTTCCGTCGATTTCTGCGGCGTGGATGAGGAAATTCACCGCCGAGCGTGGGCTGGCATGGGTGTGGAGCACGGTGCGCGGCACCGGCAGGATGGCCTCCTGGCCGGCGAGCGGTTCACGGATGATGCCGGAAAAGAAGCTGGACGCCGCCTTGTTCGGCTTGCCGGGGCGTACGCAGATCGTCGGCAGGCGGATGCCGATGCCGTCGAAGAAGCCGCGCCTTGTATAGTCCGCAAGCAGCGCCTCGCCCATCATCTTCTCGGTGCCGTAGGAGGTCATCGGCGTCAGGTGGAACTCGTCCGGGATGACCTCCGGGAACGGCGCCCCGAAGACCGCGATCGAGGAGGTGAAGACGACGCGCGGCGCGTTTCCCGCCTTGCGGATCGCCTCGAAGAGCATGCGCGTTCCGTCCAGGTTGACCCGGTAGCCCTTCTCGAAATTGGCTTCCGCCTCACCCGAGACCACGCCCGCGAGATGGAAGACGACATCGGGCTTCGATGCGACGAGCTTGGCGGCGACGCCTTCCTCTGCGAGGTCGCCGGTGTGGACCTTGATCTCGGCGCCTTCAAGTTTCGGCGCATCCGCCGGCACGATATCGTGGAGATCGAGCGCCGTGATCGCCTTGCCCGCCAGCTTGCCGTCGGCAACCAGCCGCGCCGTCAGCTTCCGCCCGATCATGCCGGCGGCTCCGGTCATCAATACCCGCATGCTATCCTCCATTCCGATGCCGTTGGCTGCGGCCGCGCAGCCAGAAAACGATAAAGAATGCGGCGATGAACAGCGCCGCGATGGCGACGGCCGCTGCCGCCGAATAGTTGCCCACCGCACGCATCAAGGGCGGCATGACGAACCAGCCGCCGCCGAAGAAGATCAGGATGAGCGCCGCCGCGACCGCGGAATTGCGGTTGCCCCGATCCATCAGGCGGCCCGCCCCATCAAATGATCCATCCGCCATCGATCGGGATGGCCGTTCCCGTGGTGAAGGCCGATTCGTCGGAGGCGAGATAGAGCGCCAGCGCCGCGATCTCCGACGGTTCGCCGACGCGTCCCATCGGCTGGCGGCCGACGAACATGTCGAGCGCCTTCTGCTTGCCGCCCATGTTCTTGCCGAGTTCCTCAACGCGCTCCTCCCAGGAAGGGGAGCGGACCGTGCCGGGGCAGATGGCGTTGCAGCGGATGCCCTTCGATACGAAATCCACCGCCACCGCCTTGGTGAGCCCGACGACGGCCGCCTTCGTCGCGCCATAGGCGTAGCGGTTCGGTGCGCCCTTGAGGGAGGATGCCGCCGAAGAGAGGTTGACGATCGAGCCCGACTTGCCGGTGGCTTCGGCGCGCCTCAGCATCCCCGGCAGGAAGGTGCGGATGGTCCGGTGCATCGACTTGACGTTGAGGTCGAAGGAGAAGTCCCAGTCTTTCTCGCCGCATTCCAGCACGGTCCCGTGATGAACGTAGCCGGCGACGTTCACCAATATGTCGATATCGCCGATCTTTGCCGCGTAGGCCTCGACGGCGCGCGTCGAAAGCACATCGAGCTTCGCCTTCTTCGCCCGCGCCAGGCCATCCAGCTTCGAACGGTCCACGTCCGAGGCGTGGACCGTCGCGCCTTCCGCCACGAACATCTCGGCGATTGCGCGTCCGATCCCCTGCCCCGCGGCGGTCACCACCGCGATCTTGCCTTTCAGCCTGCCTGCCATTCCTGCCTCTTGTACCTGGATGTCTCCGGGATCCCTGTCCCTAATGCAGATATTTTACCTGCGCCGCCTCTTGCTGGTGCGAGGAAAGGTCAGTGCATTCGCCGAACTCCGCCTCGATCGTCGCGTGCCCTATACCGTGCTTTTCCGCCAGCCGCTGCTTCATCGCGACGACGACGCGATGCGCGTCCGCCCCCTGCTTCAGGCAGGCATGCAGCGTGGCGACGTTACGGGTGCCGTCCAGCGACCAGACATGCATGTGATGGATCTCGCGCACCTCCGAGAAGTGGTTCTGCATGTCCGCAAGCACCGCATCGCGATCGACCCTGTCCGGCGTCCCCTCGAGTAGCACATGCCCCGCATCCCGCATCAGCGACCATGCCGTGGACAGGATGAGAATGGCGACGAAGACGGAGAGGATCGGATCGATCGGCATCCAGCCCGTCGCCAGGATGACGAGTGCAGCCACGATCGCCGCAGCTGAGCCGAGCAGGTCGCCCAGCACATGCAGGATCGCTCCGCGCATGTTGAGGCTCGCATGATCTCCGCCGCGCAGGATCAGGAAACCGGCTATGTTGACAAAAAAGCCCGCCACCGCGACTACCATCATTGTCCCGCCCATCACCGCCGGCGGCGCGATCAGCCTTTCGATCGCCTCGTACACGATCCAGCCGGCGATGACGAAGATGCCGAGGCCGTTCGTATAGGCGACAAGCGTCTTCACCCGGTCGAAGCCGTAGGTCAGGCGTCCGGTGGCGGGCCGCTCCGCAAGGTGGAACGCATACCAGGAGAGGCCGAGCGAAACGCTGTCGGTGAGCATGTGCCCGGCATCGGCGAGCAGAGCCAGCGAACCCGTGAACAGCCCGCCCGCTATCTCGACGATCATGAAGCCCAGCGTCAGGCACGCTGCGAGCAGCACCCTCTTCTTGTCATCGCCATCGAGATGCGGACCCGCGCGATGGGCGTGGTGATCGTGCCCATGGTGCGCGTGAGCATGGCCCGGATGTGCGTGATCGTGATTCATTCTTGCTTCAGGCGGGAATCCCGGCCCGTATCTCCTCGAGGCGGTGCTTTTGGCGCCCTTCCCTATCGAAATTAGCGGGATCAAGCCAGCGTTCAAACGCCTTCCTGTTCCGCGGCCATTCGCCGTCGAGCATGGAAAACCACGCCGTGTCTCGATCTTTGCCCTTTACGATCAGGTGCTGGCGAAAAATGCCCTCGAAGGTGAAGCCGAAGCGCTCGGCGGCACGCTTCGATGCCACGTTCGTGTTGTTGCATTTCCATTCGAAGCGCCGGTAGCCCAATTCGTCGAAGACGCGCCTCGCGAAGAGATAGAGCGCCTCGGTCGTGACCGGCGTGCGCGAGATCAGCGGTCCCCAGTAAATATTGCCGATCTCGATGACGCCGTTTTTCTGATCTATGCGCATGAAGGTCTGGCGGCCGCCGGCCTTGCCGCTCTTCTTGTCGATCACGGCGAAATGCATGGGGTCCTCGCTGCCCGCGGCATTGGCCAACCACGCATCAAACTCCTCGCGCGTCTTCGGTGGATAGTCGTAGAGACCGGCAAAACGCTGCTCGGCGTCGCTGACCGTCGAGGCCGCGTAGAGATCGTCGCCGTGGCGCGCCGCGTCGAGCGGCTCCAGCCGAACGAAACGGCCTTCCATCGGCTCGCGCGGCGGCCGCTGGCGCGGCGTGAAGTTCTCCAGGTCAGCCGGCATCCGTGTGGCCCCCTCCGCCATTCCATTTGACAAGAGCGGAGAAGGTTCACAAAAACGTCCTGAATTCAACTGGACCAGACGGACCGTCCCATGCTCCACACCGTTCCCGCCTTCGACCGCATCGGTGAGGAGAACGCCTTCGCGGTCCTCGCCCGG
>JBQCFH010000025.1:0-4888 GCA_051959385.1 Rhizobiaceae bacterium
AAGGCCGGGCACAGCGCCCGGCCTTTTTTTCATCTTGGGGTCAAGGCGGCGAGTTCCGGGAACTTGTCGTCGAAGCGCTTCGCCCAGCGGCGGAGCTTGGAATGACCGCGCTCCCATTTCCCGGCGAAGCGAAGGTCGAGATAGCCGAGGCAGGCCCTGAGCGCGATCTGTCCGGCCGTGATCTTTTTCGGCAGCTTCGGCGGCGCCGCTTCGAGATGGTCGAGCGCGCGCGTCACCTTCGTCCATTGCTTCTCCAGCCAGGGCTGGTGCACGATCTCCTCGGGACGGAACCGCCGCTCGTAGACATGGGCGAGCAGGCAGTCGCAAATCCCGTCCGCCAACGCTTCCAGTTTTTCCGCTTCGAGGCGCTTGGCCGGATTGCGCGGAAAGAGCGCGTTCTTCGACACGCGGTTCAGATACTGGGTGATGGCGCGGCTGTCGAAGAGGCTTTCGCCTTCGTCGGTCAGGAGCACGGGGATCTTGCCGAGCGGATTGTTCTTCAGAAGGATCTCGGGCTCTTCGCCCGTATTGGTGGGAACGGCATCCACCGCGATGCCGGCATAGGCGGCGGCCATGCGCACCTTGGCGCTATAGGGGGACGGCGTGGCGAACAGAAGCTTGGGCATGTTCCTCTCCGGGATGAAATCGGCGCGACATTAGAGCGCCGCAACCTCAATTGGAACTGCTCTTCAAGGCTTCGGGGTTCTGGCCCAATTGCTTCCTGCAGAACGCATGCGGGGACCTGCGCAGGGACGCGCCGCCGGCGCGATGCCGCCAAGCGGCCTGCCAATTCAATGGTGCGCCCGGCCCCTCGGCTGGTACTGGCCGTCGGGCATGCGGCGGAACATCTCGGTGAGTTGCGGGTGCCTTACCGGTTCGCCGGAATCGTCCTCGAGAAGATTCTGCTCCGAGACATAGGCGACGTATTCGGTTTCGGCGTTCTCGGCCAGCAGATGGTAGAAGGGCTGGTCCTTGCGCGGACGAACATTGGCGGGAATGGCCTGATACCATTCCTCGGTGTTGTTGAATTCCGGATCGACGTCGAAAATGACCCCGCGGAATGGAAACAGGCGGTGCCGCACCACCTGGCCAATCTTGAACTTCGCGGTTTTCGCCTGGTTCATCGCCTTGATCCTGTCAGGCATAATTGGCGCAACAGCCGTGCCTGTTCAATAGATCGCCGCTTGACGGCGCGCAATGCCGTGCGCTAGCGCCTCCGCGTCAAAGAGGCGGGGCCCGATGTCGGACGTCTTCGGCCTGGTCCTGCCGTTCTTCGGACTGATCTTCGTCGGCTTCGTGGTGGCGCGTTTCGCGCGCCAGCCCATCGAGGCGCTCGGCTGGATGAACATCTTCGTCATCTATGTCGCGCTGCCGGCACTGTTCTTCCAACTCCTGTCCAAGACGCCGATAGAAAAGCTGACCGAATGGAGCTTCCTGTTCGGCTCGGTGTTCTCGACCTTCATCATCTTCTCGATCATGTTCCTCTCCTCGCTCGCCTTCTCCCGCGGCGCGGTTGCGGAGGGCACGATCCGGGGCCTTGCCGCGGCCTACGGCAATATCGGCTATATGGGGCCGGGTCTGGCCATCCTGGCGCTCGGCGAGCAGGCCGCCGTGCCGGTCGCGTTGATCTTCTGCTTCGAGAACATCATGCATTTCACGATCGCGCCGATGCTGATGGCGCTTGCGGGCAGCGACAGGGACCCGCCGCTGAAACTTGCCGCGGGCGTCGTGAAGAAGATCGTCCTCCATCCATTCATCATCGCCACCGCGTTCGGGGTAGCCGCCGCAGCGTCCGGCTTCCATGCGCCCGTCGCGCTCGACAGGATGCTCGACTACCTTGCGAAGGCGGCCGCGCCCTGCGCACTGTTCGCCATGGGCGTCACCCTGGCGCTGCGGCCGCTGAAGAGGGTGCCGCGGGAATTGGGCGCCATCGCCCTACTGAAACTCGTGCTGCATCCCGCACTCTGCTACGCGATGCTGAGCCTGGTCGGGCACTTCTCGCCGACATGGGTGTTTTCCGCCGTGCTTCTCGCATCGCTGCCGACGGCGACCAACGTCTTCGTCATCGCGCAGCAATATCACGTCTGGGTCGAGCGCGCCTCGGCGAGCGTACTCCTGACGACGGTGTTGTCCGTCGGCACCGTGACGGCGCTGCTCTACGCGATCACGAGCGGGATGCTACCGGCGGACCTCTTCCCCTGAGGGGCGGCGTACTTCCGTCACACGCCCGCCGAAGATATGCCGCCAGCCGCTGCCGGGGCGCAGGCCCTCGCGCATGAAGAAGCCGCGCAGCGGCGCGAAGCCCGCCAAGAGGCCGATCCCGGCGCTGCGCATGAACTGCGCCGGCAGGAAATCGGAGAGAAGCGAATAATTCAGCATGTTTACGGCGCTGCTGCGCGCCATGATGTCGGGCCTGCGCCGGGCGTCGTAGCGCAAGAGTGCGGCCGGCGCGCCCGGATCGGCGCGGCTCGCGCGCGCGGTGGCCACGAGGTCCTGTATGTCGCGGACCCCGAGATTGAGGCCCTGCGCGCCGATCGGCGGGAACACGTGCGCGGCCTCGCCGACCAGCGCAACGCGCCTTGCGCCGAACCGCGACGGCATCGCCGACGAGAGGGGATAGACCTGCCGGCCGGGCTCCACCTCGGTCTTGCCGAGCATGGACTGCATGCGATCCTCGATCTCGCGGGAAAGCGGACCGTCATCCATCGCCATCAGGCGCGAGGCGGTTTCCGGCCGCACGACCCAGACGAGGCTCGAACGCCGGCCGGGCAGGGGAACCTGCGTGAACGGCCCGGTCGCGGTGTGGAATTCGGTCGATATGTTCCCGTGCTCGCGGGCATGCGCGAAATTGAGGACGAGCGCGGACTGCGAATGGCCGCGCCGGTGCGTGCTGATGCCTGCCGCCTGCCGCGCCGGCGACGAACGGCCATCCGCCGCGACCACCAGCCGGGCGGCGATCGTGTCTCCGTCGAGTTCGGCCTCGGCTCCGTCTTCGGAAAGGCGGTATCGGGAAACCATCGCTTCGCGCCATTCGACGACGCCGCGTTCCCTCACTGCCGCCTCGAGCGCCTGCAGCAGGCTGCCGTTCGGAATGTTGTGGCCGAACGCATCCTCGCCGATCGCGCTGGCCCGGAACATCACGGTGGGACTGCGTATGAGCCGCGACGTCGCGTCGACGATGCGCATCGCGCCGAGGGGCGCCGCGTCCTCGACCAGCGCCTCGAACAGCCCGAGTTCCCTGAGGAAGGCCAGCGAGGGCATCATGAGCGCCGTCGTGCGGCGGTCGTCCGATTGCGCCGGCGGACCGGCAAGCGTGACGGAGAAGCCGGCCTGGGCGAAGGCGAGCGCGGCGATCATCCCCGCCGGGCCGGCGCCCGCGACCAAAATTTCCGAAGAGCCTGTGCCGGTCATTGCCGCTGTTCCTCGCTCTTGGTCTCGCCTTACGCGTTTTCTGAAATATATGGTCCAATATGGTTTTCGAGCAACGCGGCCTTTCGATGCGGCGTGGAAAACCGAACTGTATTCCGGCCACTATATACGACCCGCCGCTATCCCTTCCATCGCCGTTCGCAGCGTCGAATCGGCTTTCCCTTTCATGTGCTTCGCTTTATTCTCGGCGGCGGAGAGGACAATCTATGGCCATAATGAACTGGGCGGTGGGCAGCGCTATGGCCCTGTCGCCGGACGATGCTGCTTCCCGTTTTTCCGCGCCGCCAGCCGATTCTCGCAGCCGCCCGGAATGGCGACCGGGTCGTCCGCGCCTCGGCATGGGGCGCATTCAGAGGCCGCGCCTGCCGTGAAGCGCAAGAAAGTCACCTGGCCCCAGGCGCGCGCCTTCTCGGTCCATCTCCTCACCGCGTCCGGGTCCTTCCTGGCCTTTCTGTCGCTGGTTGCGGCGAGCGAGGAGCGCTGGCCGGCCATGTTCTGGTGGCTCGGGCTCGCGCTTTTCGTCGACGGCATCGACGGTCCGATCGCGCGCAAGCTCCAGGTCAAGGAAATCCTGCCGACATGGTCGGGCGCCATGCTCGACAACGTGATCGACTACGTGACTTACGTGTTGATCCCCGCCTTCGCGCTCTACCAGCGCGGCTTCATGGGGCCTGGGCTGTCGTTCACCTCCGCGGCGCTGATCGTCATCACCAGCGCCATCTACTATGCCGACACCGGAATGAAGACGAAGGAGAATTTCTTCAAAGGCTTCCCCGTGGTCTGGAACATGCTTGTCTTTACGCTTTTCGTGATAGAACCGGGAGAATACGCCTCCTTCGCCGCCGTCGCGGCCGCCGCCATCCTGACATTCGTGCCGATGAATTTCCTGCATCCGGTGAGGGTCAAGCGGCTGCGTGAGATAAACCTGCCGGTCTTTCTCCTCTGGTGCCTTTTCGGCATCCTGGCGCTGCTGGAAGGAATGGAGGCGCCGCGGCTGATCAAGTTCGGGATTGCAATCACAGGCATATACCTCTTCTTTATCGGAGGCATCATGCAGATGTTCCCGAAGCTTGGACTGAAAGGCAGAGACGATGGTGAAGGCGATCCGCATCCATGAGCATGGCGGACCGGAGGTCCTGAAATACGAGGATGCGGATCCGGGCAAGCCCGGCAAGGGGGAACTCATCATCGAGCACGGCGCTATCGGCCTAAACTTCATCGACGTATACTACAGGACCGGACTTTATCCGCCGCCGGGCGGCAGCTTGCCCCTGACACCGGGCGGCGAAGGCGCCGGCAAGGTGCTGGAAGTCGGTGAAGGGGTGGAGGGTTTCCGGCCAGGCGACCGGATCGCCTATGCCGTCGGCGTCGGCGGCTATGCCGAACGGCGCATCCTCGCGGCCGAACGCGTGTTCAAGGTGCCGGACGGCATCTCCGATGAAGTCGCCGCCGGCATGAT
>JBQCFH010000026.1:0-12299 GCA_051959385.1 Rhizobiaceae bacterium
CCTCCAATGTCACGGGCTCGTCGTCCGCCGTGACGGAGGGCCACAGCGCGAGATATTGGCCGCTGTCGCCCGCATCCCCGAACCGCTCGAAGCTTGGCCAATGGTTCATCGGCGCGCCTCGCGGTTCTCCGTTCCGCCGGCCAGCGCCACCGGCGCCAGGATCATGCCGCCGGCATCATGATCGATATGCGCGAGGATGCCGAACACCTGGTCGAGCCGCTCGGCCGTCAGCACGTCCGCGGGCGCGCCTTCGGCGACCAGCCTGCCGTCCTTCATCAGGAGAATGCGGTCGCACCAGCGCGCGGCGAGCGTCAGATCGTGCAGCGAGACCAGGAGCGTCCGGCGCTTGGCCGCAAGCTTCTTCAGCCCGGCCATCATGGTCATCTGGTGCGCCGGGTCGAGGCCCGAGGCCGGCTCGTCCGCAAGAAGCACCGGCGTGTCCTGGGCGATGGCGCGGGCGGCAAGCACGCGCGCCTGCTCGCCGCCGGAAAGCTCGGTTGCCGGGCGCTCGGCGAGGCCGGCGACATCCATCATCGCCATCGCCTCGGCGCAGAGCGCCCGGTCGCGATCCGAGAAGGTGCGGCTCACCCCCTGCCAGGGCATGCGCCCGAGGCCGACCAGATCGCGCACTGCCAGCGGCCAGCTAACGATGCGCGCCTGCGGCAGATGCGCGATCAATCGTGCACGCTCGGCGAAGGAGAGGTCGGCGAGGTCGCGGCCGTCAACGGCGATGCGGCCGCCGAAGGCAAGCTGGCCGGCGAGCGCCCGCATCAGCGTCGACTTGCCGGCGCCGTTCGGTCCGAGCACTCCGGTGATCGTGCCCGGCTCGAGTTTCAGGCTGACCCCGCTCAGCACGCGGCGGCCGGAGAGATCGACCGAGAGGTTTTCCGCCTCGATCATCAGAAGATCTCCCGGCGCGAGCGGACGATAAGCCAGAGGAAGAACGGAGCGCCGATCAGCGCCGTCACCACGCCGACATTGAGTTCGCCCGTGTAGACGGCAGTCCGCGCGACGATATCGGCGGCGAGCAGCAGCGTGGCGCCGCCCATGGCGCTCGGCAGGAGCAGGCTGGACGGCATGCGGTTGGTCAGCGGCCTCAGCATATGCGGCACGACCAGCCCGACGAAGCTGATCGCGCCGGCGACGGCGGTGCCGGCGCCGACGGCGAGCGCCGTGCCGGCGATGACGAGAAGCCGCGTGCGCTTGCGGTCGATGCCGAGGCTTTCCGCGCCTTCCTCGCCGAGCGAGAAGGCGTCGAGCGCGCGCCCGGTGGTGGCGAGCAGCGCGCAGCCGACCACGATGAGCGGCCTGGCGATGGCGACATGCAGCATCGAGCGATCCTTCAGCGAGCCGAGCAGCCAGAAGATGATCTCGTAGCTGGCGAAGGGATTGGGAGAGAGGTTGAGCGCCAAAGAGGTGAGCGCCGCGGCGAGGCTCGACAGGGCCACCCCCGACAGGATCAGCGTCACGGTCGAGCCGTGGCGCGCTGCTATGGCAAGCAGGATCACTACGGCGAAGAAGGCGCCGGCGAGCGCGCCGGCCGGCAGCGCGTAAAGCGACGCGCCGGCAAGGCCGCTGTAGAATATGGCGACGGCGCCGAGCGAGGCCATGGCCGAAACGCCGACGATGCCGGGCTCGGCGAGCGGGTTGCGCAGGAATCCCTGCAGCACCGCGCCCGAAAGGCCGAGCGACGCGCCCACGGCCAGGCCGAGCAGCGCGCGCGGCAGCCGGATCTCGCGCATGATGATGCGGGTCGCCTCGTCGCCGCCGGCGATGAGCGCGCGTATGGACGTGACCGGCCCGAGATGCGCCGGCCCGATCAGGAGCGACAGCACGAAGAGAATTGCCACCAAAGCCGCGAGCGCGACATTGAGCAGGAGCGGGCTCATTGGGTCGGCGCTCCCGAAGAGGGGCAGGGCGAGACTTGCCGCCTCACCGTGGCCAGCGCCTTCACCGCTTCCAGCACGAAAGGCCCGCCGCAGGACCATGCGCCTTCCGGCACGAAATGGCCGAAGCGCGTCCCTTTCAGCGCGCGCAATGCCGGGTCCTGCAAGGTGAGGTCGGCGAGCGAGGGCGCGGTGGAAAGCCGCTCCGGCAGGATCACGATATCCGGCCGGTGCTCGATCAAAAGTTCGAGCGGGAAGGGCGCCATGCCGGCATAGCCGAGCTCGGCGGCGATGTTCCTCAAGCCGGCCGCGTGCATGACCGAATCGGCAAGCGTGCCGGCGCCCTGCGAGATGCCGTTCTGGCCATAGGCGATGGCCGTCGGCGCCGGCCCGCAGACCGACGCCTTCACTGCCGCGAGCCCGGTCTCGAAATTCCTCGCGATTCCTTCGGCTTTCGTCTCTCGGTGGAGAATGCGGCCCATGCGGCGGATTTCGCCGGGGATGGTGTCGAGCGTCTGCGAATAGGCGAATTCCTCGACATGGAAGCCGAGATGCTTGAGCAGGTCGGTCGTGTTGTGCAGCGAATAGGTGCCGGTCACCACGACGTCCGGGCGGGCGAGGAACACTTCTTCCGCCAGCCCGCGATTCTTCGGATAGGCCGCCGCCTCTCTATGCATGAAGGAGAGGCCGGGATCGGAAGCAAGGTCGGAGATCGAGACGATCTGGCCGGGGGCGGCAAGCGCCATTGCCAGCTGGTCGGTGCAGACATTGAGCGACATGACGCGGGGAAGATCGGCCGCGTTGGCGGGGAGGGCGAGGCAGAAACACGTGGAAGCGACGCCAATCCGGTACACAAACGCGCGAAGCACCCCCCTCTGGCCTGCCGGCCATCTCCCCCTCAAGGGGGGAGATTTCGCCTTCATTTCGCGCCCGCAATCAATCGCCGATGCTGCAGGTCGGGAGCAACGCGTCCGGCCGGCGTGATCTCCCCCCTTGAGGGGGAGATGGCCGGCAGGCCAGAGGGGGGTGCTTCGCGCGATCATCCCATCACGTTCGCATCTAAAACGTCGCCTTGAAGCCGGCGAAGACGCCGAGGCCGGGCGTGCCGTAGCCCTTCACGACCTCGTATTTCTGGTCGAGCAGGTTTTCGCCGCGCAGATAGATCTCGGTCGCGTCGGTCGGCTTGTAGGAAATCTTGGCGTCGACCAGCACGTAGTCGTCGAGCGGCACGTCGACGAAAGTGCCGAAAGAGGGCGAGATGCGGTCGAGCGTGTTCAGCACTGTATGGACGACGCCGGTGACCGCCCATTTCTCGGCTGGCGTGACGGTGGCCGCGATTGCGATGTCGTGCTCCGGTATGCGCGGCCGGCGTTCGCCGTCCGGCTGGCGGGTATGCGTGTAGGTGTAGGATGCGCCAAGGTCGAGCCAGGGAGTAGCGGCCCAGGAGAGGGACGCCTCGACGCCATCGCGACGGGTCGTGCCGGGCAGCTGTTCGTAGTGGGAAGTGGCGTAGTCGTAGTCGATCAGATTGTCGGTATCGAGCATGAAAAAGGTGACGTCGCCGATCAGCCTGCCGTCGAGGAATTTCTGCTCGACGCCGAAGTCGAAGCTCTTGCTCTGCTCGGGGCGAAGATCCGGGTTGCCGGCGAACGGGTCGAAGAGCTCGAAGAGGCTCGGCGAGCGGAAGCCGGTGCCATAGGACGAGTGGAGACGGGTGCCATGGTCCGGCAGCAAATAGGAGCCGGTCAGCCGATAGGTCGTGTAGCCTCCGAATTCGCTGTGCTCGTCATGCCGCAGGCCCGCCGTCAGCGTCAGGTTTTCGGTCGGGCTGACGACGGCCTGGGTCCAGAGGCCCCCGATGTTGAGGGACTCGTTCGTGTCGGTACCGAAATTGTCTGTCGCGTGGGCCGATTGTCTCTCGTAGTCGGCGCCGTATTGCAGCGTCAGCCAGCGGCTCGCCTCGAACGAGCCTTGATATTCCGCCTTGACGCGTTCGCCTCGGAAGTCGGCGTCGTACGGGCCGAATATGGACAGGCTGTCGAGGCCGCGGTCGATCTGCGAGGCCTGCACCGAGAAAGTATTCTTCAGCCGTCCGTCCATAAGGTCGAGGTTGAAGCCGAGCCTTGCCGCCTTCTGCTCTGTATGGAACGTGTTATGGGTGTTGTCGGTCGGGGGATTGCCGCTGTCATCGTAGTCGCCCCTGGCGTTGATGTAGAGGGCGGCTCCGAAGACGGAGAAATAGTCCGTGATCTGCTTTTCTCCCGCGAAATTGACGTTCCAATCCTGGAATCGATCCCGTTCGAGATGCGAGGGATTGCTGTCGACCGGCGGCACGCCGTTGACCAGCGCGGCCGAAATGCCGGCCGTATCCAGCCCGTAGATGCCGAGCGCGGCCTTGCCGGTCTCGTCGGCGCCGCTAAGCGAATAGCCGCCGCGCCACGTGCCGAACGACCCGCCCTCGGCCGATATCTCCTGATGAATGCCTGGCTCGATTCCGGTCAACGTCGAGATGCCGATCACGCCGGCAATGGCGTCCGAGCCGTAAAGGGTGGATTGCGAGCCCTTGAGCACCTCGACGCTGCCGATGCCGCCAATCAGCAGGTTCTGGTACGGCGTCTGCACCTGGGTGGAGGTCGGGTCCGAGATATCGATGCCGTTGAACAGCGTTTTGATGTATTTCTTGTCGGCGCCGCGCAGCGAGAGGCTCGATTCCTGGCCCATGCCGCCGGGAGACGAGACGTTCATGCCCGGCACCAGCGTCAGGTAATCGTTGAGCGTCGCCTTCGACTGCTTGTCTATCTCCTTCTTGGTCACCACCGTGACCGTCGAGCCCACCTTCGACTTCTCGGTCGGAGTCTTGTTCGCGGTCACCACGACCTCGCCGATGTCGAGGTCCTGGGCGAGCGCCGATGTGGCGCCGGCGGCCGCCAGAGCGGCGAAAACGGCGATTGTCCTATGGAATGTGCTTTGCATCTGTCCCCCTGCGGCGCAGGCGCGCCGATGGCTTCAAAGAGCCGGTGGGAACGATCTGCTTTGAAAGCGAAGGTCCCGCCAGCGATGACTTCTCGATGTCACCACTGCGAGAACACAGTCCCGGAAGCATCCCGCATCCGGAAGGTGACGGCCTGAGGCAGGTTTCCTGGCTCGCGCTTCATCGGCAGGTCGGCCTTCCCGGGCGTCGCCCAGTGGCGTTAGTCGACATGCCTCCGCGCTCACAGTTGCGGGAGCAGCTACGGCGGGGACCCTCGGCCCTTCCGTATTCCCTCTTAACCCCGTCCGGCTTCGGTCCGGGGCACCTCAAGCGTGACAAAGACGGTAGCAAGCCGCTCCGGTCCAGTCAAACGATGCGTATGCCCTCGGGCAGCGTCCCGATATCGACCAGTACGGGGGCGGGATTCGGCCGGAAGTTTGCGAATTTGCGTCAGCCTTGTCGCAATTACGGCATCCGGTCGCATGCCAAAGTTGCACATTCATTCGTGATTTCCGCTGCGGCACGGTTTTTGACATCCTCCGCCAGATGCGGAATGCTAGGGGCAGAAAGCCAATCAATGGGAGAAGGCAATGACAATGTACAAGAGTAATGGCGATCGCGTACCGCCCGTGGTCGAATCGCTCGCGAAAGCGGCGAAAAACGGGGAGATGGATCGCCGCGAATTCCTGGCCATTGCAAGCGTCATGGGCGCGTCGACGGCAATGGCCTACGGCATGATCGGGCTCGCCGACCCGAGATCCGCCAGGGCGGCCGAAGAGACGCCGAAGAAGGGCGGCGTCATCCGCTGCGCCATGTCAATCAAGGCACAGAAGGACCCGCGGACCTATGACTGGTCGGAACTCGCCAACGCGACGCGCACCTTCCTCGAGCCGCTGGTCAAGTATACCACCGAATACACCTTCCAGCCCATGCTTCTGGAGAGCTGGGAGGTGAACGACGACGCCACCGAATACGTGCTGCACGTGCGCAAGGGCGTCACCTGGAACAATGGCGACAAGTTCGACGCCGACGACGTGATGTTCAATCTTCTGCGCTGGTGCGAGAAGGCGGACGGCAACTCCATGCAGGCCCGCATGGGCGGCATGGTCGACACCAAGACGGGCAAGGCGCGCGACGGCGCCATCACCAAGACCGACGATTACACGATCAAGCTCAAGCTCCCGGCTTCCGACATCTCCATCATCCCCAACTTCGCCGACTATCCGGGGCTGGTCCTGCACCGGGACTTCGAGAAGATGGGTTCCGATATCATCAAGAATCCGATCGGCACGGGCGCCTTCGAGCTGGTGTCCTATGACGTCGGCTCCAAGGTCGTGGCGAAGCGCCGCGAGAACGGCAAATGGTGGGGCGGCGAAGCCCATCTCGATGGCGTCCAGTTCATCGACTACGGCACCGATTTCAACGCCTACGTCAACGCCTTTGACGCCGGCGAGATCGACACCGACTACCAGACGATGGCGGACTTCATCCAGATCCTGGACGGGATGGGCCTGCAGAAGTCGGCCGCCAAGACCGCGACCACGATCGTGGCGCGCACCAATGTGCAGCACAAGCCCTATGACGACCAGAGGGTCCGCAACGCGCTGCAAATGGCCGTCGACAACGCGGTCGTGCTGCAGCTCGGCTACAACAATCTCGGCACCGTGGCCGAGAACCACCACGTCGCGCCGATCCATCCGGAATACTATCCGCTTCCCAAGAAGCACCGCGACGTCGAGGGCGCCAAGAAGCTGATGACCGAAGCCGGCCAGATGGATTTCGAGCACGAGCTGATCTCGGTCGACGAAGCCTGGCACAAGAACACCGGCGACGCGATTGCCGGGCAGCTTCGCGACGCCGGCATCAAGGTGAAGCGTACCGTGCTTCCCGGCTCGACCTTCTGGAACGACTGGACGAAATATCCGTATTCCACGACCAACTGGAACATGCGGCCGCTTGGCGTTCAGGTCCTGTCCCTCGGCTACACGACCGCCGCGATCGGAGCCTGGAACGAGACGGCCTATTCCAATCCGGAGTTCGACAAGAAGCTCGGCGAGGCGCTGGCGATCGCCGATCCTGAAAAGCGCAAGCTCGTCATGAAGGACGTCGAGCAGATCCTGCAGGATTCGGGCGTGATCATCCAGCCCTTCTGGCTGACGATCGTGAACCACTCGACGAAGCAGGTGAAGAACAACCCGATGCACCCGACCTTCGAGATCAATTACGAGAAGACCTGGCTCGATCCGGACGCCTGACAACAAGAAAAACCTGCCAAAGACAGGGGGAGCAGTCCTGCTCCCCCCACATAAATACAAGGGGAACATAGACCTGCACGAACCCAAGCCTTGAGGAGGGGCAAAGGTGCTCTCATTCATAGCCAGGCGTTTGGGGGTCATGGTCCTCACCATGATCTGCCTGACATTCGTCGTCTTCTATCTCGTCAATCTGGAGCCCAATCTCAAGAAGCTCGCCCTGACCGAGACCAACAGCCGCGCCAGCCAGGCGGAAATCGAAAACTGGCTCGACCGGTACGGCTACCGCGATCCCTTCCTCAAGCGCTACGCCGAATGGATCGGGCTGTGGCCGAAACAGCCGGCTCGCGACCCCAAGGGCAATCCCATTCCGCGCTTCTCCTATTGCGGCGAATCGGTGACGCCGAAACTATCCGGCGTGCTCGAAGGCGATTTCGGCTGTTCGACCAAATTCCGGACCAAGGTGAGCAACAAGCTGTTCCCCGCGCTTGAGGCCACGGGCATCCTGATGTTCTGGGTGATGGTGGTCATGGTTCCGGGCGCGCTTTTCGTCGGCGTGCTCGCCGGCATGAGGGAAGGCTCCAGGACCGACCGCTCGCTGTCGATCCTGGCGATCGGCAGCACGGCGACGCCCGAATATGTTTCCGGCGTCATTTTCACCGTCATCTTCGCGACGTGGCTGGGATGGTTCAACGGCTCGGCCGCCAGCGCCACGTTCCACGGCATCACTTTCGTGAATTTCACGCTTCCGGTGATGACGCTCGCCATCTACGGCATGGGCTACATCGCCCGCATGACGCGCGCCTCCATGGTCGAAGTGATGACGGCGCAATATATCCGCACCGCCCGGCTAAAGGGGCTGAGCTTCAACGCGGTGGTGATGAAGCACGCGCTGCGCAACGCGCTGATCGCACCTTTCACGGTCATCATGCTGCAGTTTCCCTGGCTGCTGACCGGCGTCGTGGTGGTGGAAATCATGTTCCGCTACCAAGGGTTCGGCTACACGCTGGTCGAAGCGGCGGGCAACAACGACATCGAGCTGTTGCTCGGCTGCTCCCTCGTCTCGGTCTTCATCGTGCTGATCACGCAGCTCATTTCCGATATCGGCTATGCGCTACTCAACCCGCGCATCCGCGTGCAATAGGGGGGGCAGGCATGCAACTGCAGTTCATTTCCCCCACCGACATCGTCTTCCACATTCTCGTCTATCGGCTGTGGCCGGTCTGGGTCGCCATGGCGCTCCTCATGGGGCTGAGCTATCGCCATCGCAAGAAGCTTGGCCTCTACGGCCAGCTCTATGACAGCGGCGTCGGCATCGCCGGCATAGCGATCCTGAGCTTCTGGTTCTTCGCCGCCGTCTTTTCCCGCTACATCTCCCCGTTCAATCCGCTCGAGCAGATCGCGGTCATGCGCAACGCGCTGCCCGGCGCGATCGAGCCCAAAAGCGGCTATCCGTTCCTGCTCGGCGGCGACAAGCTGGCGCGCGATGTATTCAGCCGCGTCGTCGACGGCAGCCGCATCGTGCTGCTCATCGCTCCGCTCGCGACTTTGGTGGCGCTGACGGTGGGCATCACGCTCGGCCTGCCTGCCGGCTATTTCGGGCGCAAGACGGATTCGCTTCTTTCCTTCCTCGCCAATCTGGTCCTCGCCTTTCCGGTGATCCTGCTCTTTTATCTGCTGGTCTCGCCCGAAATCATGGAGACGGGACTGCCGCGCTGGACCGCCGGCGTCTTTTTCGCCTTCCCGATCATCCTGGCCTGCATCGCCTTCGGCACGCGTTATATCGGCCGGCCGCTGTTGCTTGCCGTGCAACTTCTCGTGGTCGTGCTGATCACCTACTGGCTCTATTCCACCTTCGTCTTCTTCGACGACCCGCTCGACTTGATCCAGGTTACGCCGAGCACGCTCAACATCTTCGTGGCGGTGGTGTTCGCATCGTCGCCGGGCGTGTTCCGCATCGTCCGCGGCCTCGTTATGGACATCAAGACGCGCGATTATGTGGCAGCCGCGCAGACGCGAGGCGAGAATCCGTGGTACATCATGGTCTGGGAAGTGTTGCCCAACGCGCGCGGCCCGCTGATCGTGGATGCGTGCCTCAGGATCGGCTACACGACGATCCTTCTCGGAACGCTCGGCTTCTTCGGCCTCGGCATGCCCCCGGAAAGTCCGGACTGGGGAACGACGATCAAGGACGGCAGCCAGTTGCTGCGCGCCTTCGTCCATCCGGCCCTGCCGCCGGCCATCGCGCTGATGTCGTTCGTGCTCGGCCTCAACCTGCTCGCCGACGCGCTGCGCGAAGAGTCGCTGAAGGATTGAGGACCGTGGATCGTCCGTCGTCGATCGTCGGTCGAATGGGAACGGCTTCCCGGCTTGCCTCGATCCGCCACAGGCGAAACGCAATTTCGACCGGCGACCGACAACCGACGACACACTTGCAGGAGCTTCAGCGATGAACGAAGCCGTCAAACCCGAAAAGGTTGGAACCGCCGTCCAGCCGATCGTCGAGATCGAGAACCTCTCCATCTCCTTCTTCACCCGGAAGGGCGAGATCCCCGCCGTCATGGATTTCTCCTGCACGGTCATGCCGGGCGAGGCCATGGGCATCGTCGGCGAATCCGGATGCGGCAAGTCCACCGTGTCGCTGGGCATCATGCGCGACCTCTCCAACATCGGGAAGATCGTCGGCGGCCGCATCAAATTCCAGGGCCGCGACATGGGGGAAATGTCGGAAAGGGAGCTTCGCGCGATCCGCGGCAACAAGATCGCGATGATCTATCAGGAGCCCATGGCGAGCCTCAATCCGGCGATGAAGGTCGGCCGGCAACTGATGGAAGTGCCGATCATCCACGAGAAGGTGTCGAAGGAGGAAGCCTACAAGCGCTCGCTGGACATGCTGCGGGCTGTCCGCCTGCCCGACCCCGAGCGCATGATGAAGTCCTATCCGCACCAGCTTTCGGGCGGTCAGCAGCAGCGCATCGTCATCGCCATGGCGCTGTTGTCGAAACCGGCGCTGCTCCTGCTGGACGAACCGACGACCGCGCTCGACGTCACCGTCGAGGCCGGCATCGTCGATCTCGTCAAGGGCCTCGGCAAGGAGTTCGGCACGTCGATGATCTTCGTGTCGCACAATCTCGGCCTGATCCTCGAGACCTGCGACCGCATCACCGTCATGTATTCCGGTGAGGCGGTGGAGACGGGCTCGGTCAAGGACGTGTTCGACCGCATGCGCCACCCTTACACGCAGGGGCTCTTCCGCTCGATCCCGCTGCCCGGCGCCGACAAGAACACGCGCCCGCTGGTCGCGATCCCCGGTCAGTTGCCGCTGCCGCACGAGCGCCCGAAAGGCTGCAATTTCGGCCCGCGCTGCCATCATTTCGTGGAAGGCGTCTGCAACGCGGCCGAGATTCCCATGATTGCCGTTGAAGGGCACGAGAACCATTTCAGCCGCTGCGTGCGCTTCAACGAGATCGACTGGTCGGCGCTGCCCGAGGACGCAAAGAAGAAGAGCGAGCCGGTCAAGGCGGGCGATACGGTGCTCAGAATAGAGGACGTGCGCAAATATTACCGCGTGGCCGCGAACGAGGTGTTCGGCGCCGGCGAGCCGCGTGTCGTGAAGGCCAACGAGACGATCAGCTTCGAGGCGCGCGAGTCGGAGACGGTGGCGATCGTCGGGGAATCCGGCTGCGGAAAATCGACGCTGGCCAAGATGCTGCTCGGCCTCGAGACGGCGAGCGCCGGCACCATCACGCTCGGCAACAAGGAAATACAGAAAACGCCGGTGGAATCGCGCGATGTCGACACGGTGTCGTCGATCCAGATGGTTTTCCAGAATCCGTTCGACACGCTCAATCCGAGCCACACGGTGGGCTCGCAGATCGTCCGGACGCTGGAAAAATTCCATGTCGGGAAGAACCCGGCCGAGCGCCGGCAGAAGATGCTGGAACTGCTCGATCTCGTGAAATTGCCGCGCGCCTTCGCGACGCGCCGTCCACGCCAGCTTTCCGGCGGCCAGAAGCAGCGCATCGGCGTGGCGCGCGCCTTCGCCGGCGCGGCCAAGGTGGTGGTGGCCGACGAGCCGGTATCGGCTCTCGACGTCTCCGTCCAGGCGGCGGTGACCGAACTCCTGATGGACATCCAGCGCAAGAACAAGACGACGATGCTGTTCATCAGCCACGATCTCTCGGTCGTGCGCTACATCGCCGACCGCGTGGTCGTCATGTATCTCGGCTATATCGTCGAGCAGGGGACGACGGACCAGATATTTTCGCCGCCCTATCACCCCTATACCGAGGCGCTGCTGTCGGCGATCCCGAGCGCCGACACGAGCGTGGTGAAGAAGCATGTCGTGCTCGAAGGCGACATCCCGTCGGCGATGAACCCGCCTACCGGCTGCCCCTTCCAGACGCGCTGCGGCTACAAGCATCTGGTGCCGGACAACCTTTGCGAGACGGAAGTGCCGCCGCATCGCGATCTCGGCAACGGGCATCGCTCGCTTTGCTGGCTTTCCGACGAGGTGCTCGCCACGATGGAGCCGGTCATCAAGTTCGATACCAGGCATGCCGCGCACGAAGGCGTTCCGGAAGATGCGCCGCAGCGTGCCGAGCGCATCAGCGCGACGGGCGATCCGGGCTTTGCCGGCCCGCCGCCGAAGCGGCCGCGCGGCAAGACGGCAAGTGCCGCGGCCGACGAGGCCGAGTTCGAAGTCGAGGAGGAAGAAGAGGCGCGGCGCGTCCGCCGCGAAGAGGTGCGCGACGATGTCGGCGGGCAGGGCGCGGGCGCGCGACCCGTCAAGACCTCGGCCTCCGTACCGCTCAGGCAGGCCCGGGTCGGCAGCGGCCGGCAGGCGGTCGACCCCGCCGCGCCGACAGCCTTCGACAAGGGCCAGGCGCCCTCGCGTCGCGCCCGCGCCGCCGGCGCCGGAACTCTCGCCAGCACGGGCGGCGCTCCAAAGGGGGTGCGGCCGCCGCGCATGGCCAAGCCGAGGAACCCGGACGACCTCAAGCTCATCGCCGGCATCGGGCCGCGGATAGAGGCCGTCCTGAACGGGCTCGGCATCTACCGCTATTCCCAGATCGCCGCATGGAAGAAGGCCGAGCGGGACTGGGTCGACGATCATCTGAGATTCGGCGGCCGGATCGAACGCGACGATTGGGTCCGGCAGGCGAAGGCGCTGGCGAAGGGCGGCGAGGC
>JBQCFH010000027.1:0-3302 GCA_051959385.1 Rhizobiaceae bacterium
GGTCGAGGCCAAGGCCGACGTGCCGATCGGCCACAAGGTGGCGCTGAAGGACCTCAAGAAGGACGACACCGCGATCAAGTACGGCGAGGACATCGGCCGCTTCGTCGCCGACGTGGAAAAGGGCGGCCACGTCCACGTGCACAATCTGAAGACGAAGAGGTGGTGAACTTTTGTTGCCCCTAACCCTGCCCTCTCCCCGTGAAGGACGGGGAGAGGGGCGCAGGCGTTGCGGCCAGTTCCCTTCTCCCCGCCTGCGGGGAGAGGTGCCGGCAGGCGGATGCGGGGCGTTAGAAAGTTTCCCGGAAAGGCGATCAAATGGTTTCCAAATATTCCAACCTGACCTTCAAGGGCTACCGGCGCGAGAACGGCCGCGTCGGCGTTCGCAACCATGTCATCATCCTGCCGGTTGACGACATCTCCAACGCCGGCTGCGAGGCCGTCGCCAACAATATCAAGGGCACGCTGGCGCTGCCGCATTCCTACGGCCGGTTGCAATTCGGGGCCGATCTCGACCTGCATTTCCGGACCATGATCGGCACCGGCGCCAACCCGAACGTCGCCGCCTGCATCGTCATCGGCATCGAGCCCGGCTGGACCAAGAAGATCGTCGACGGCATCGCCGAGACCGGCAAGCCGGTGACCGGCTTCGCCATCGAGAAGAATGGCGATCTGAAGACCATCATGGACGCCTCGCGCAAGGCGCAGGAATACGTGCAATGGGCGTCCGAACTGCAGCGCGAGGAATGCTCCATCTCCGATATCTGGGTGTCCACCAAGTGCGGCGAGAGCGACACCACCACTGGCCTCGGCTCGTGTCCGACGGTCGGCAACATGTACGACAAGCTTCTGCCGGAGGGCATCTACGGCGTTTTCGGCGAGACCTCTGAGATCACCGGCGCCGAGCACATCGCCAAGGCGCGCGCCATCAATCCGGAAGTCGGCGAGCGCTGGTACCGGATGTGGAAGGCCTATCAGGACGAGGTGATCGAGGCGAACAAGGTCGATGACCTTTCCGAATCGCAGCCGACCAAGGGCAACATCGAGGGCGGACTGACCACGATCGAGGAGAAGGCGCTCGGCAATCTGGAGAAGATCGGCCGCACCTCGAAATATATCGACGTCCTCGAACCGGCCGAGCAGCCGAAATCCGGCAACGGCCTCTATTTCATGGATTCCTCGTCGGCCGCAGCCGAATGCGTGACCCTGATGGCGGCGGGCGGCTATGTCGTCCACACCTTCCCGACCGGGCAGGGCAACATCGTCGGCAATCCGATCGTGCCGGTCATCAAGATCACGGCCAATCCGCGCACGCTGCGCACCATGAGCGAGCACATCGATGTCGACGTCACCGGCATCCTGCGACGCGACATGACCATCGACCAGGCCGGCGACGCGCTGATCGACATGATTGTCAGGACGGCAAGCGGCCGGCTGACGGCGGCGGAATCGCTCGGCCATCGCGAATTCGTCATGACCAAGCTTTATCGGAGCGCATAAAAGGACTCCGGATTTGCGCCTGCCGTCCGGGTCCGGCCGGGCGGCTTTTTCTTTTCAGCGAAGGAAGCCGGTATGCCTTCCATCCTCATCACCGAATTCATGGACGAAGCCGCCGTCGCGCGGCTGAAGGCCAAATACGACACGCGCTACGACCCGGGGCTGGTCGACAGGCCGGATGAACTGGCGGAGGCGGTGAAGGGCGCGGACGTTCTCATCGTGCGCAACCGCACGCAGGTGCGAGGCGCGATGCTGCAGGGCGCGGCGAAGCTGAAATGCGTGGGTCGTCTCGGCGTCGGGCTCGACAATATCGATATCGATGCCTGCAAGGCGAGGAACGTCGCCGTTTATCCGGCGACAGGCGCCAACGACCTTTCCGTCGCTGAATATGTGATGACGGCGGCGCTGATGCTTCTGCGCCGCGCCTGGCTTTCGACCGGCTCCGTTGTCGCCGGCGAGTGGCCGCGGCAGAACATGGTGGGCAACGAGATCGCCGGCAAGACGATGGGTCTCGTCGGTCTCGGCTCCATTGCCCGCGAGGTCGCCTGGCGCGCGCATGCCTATGGCATGCAGATCGTCGCATACGATCCCTATCTCGAAGCGGCGCATCCGGCCTGGCAGGTCGCGCGCAACGTTTCCCTCGACGGGCTCCTGGAAATAGCCGACGTGGTCAGCCTGCACGTTCCGCTGACCGACGGCACGCGCCATATGATCGGAGCGGCGCAGCTGAAGACGATGCGAAAGAACGCCGTTCTCATCAATGCGGCGCGCGGCGGCGTTGTGGATGAGGAGGCGCTCGCCGAAGCGTTGCGCAACGGGACGATCGGCGGCGCGGCGCTCGACGTGTTCGAGACGGAGCCGCTGACGGCGGAGGCGGGCCGGAAATTCGCCGGCCTTGCCAATCTGGTGCTGACGCCTCACATCGCGGGCGTGACCGAGGAGTCGAACGTGCGCGTCTCGAATCTGGTCGCGGACCTCGTAATCGCGCATCTGGAGAAGTCTTCATGAACGAGATCAGGCTGCCGCCGGCCGATGCCGAAGCGTTGGTCGCCGCGGCCCTCGAGGCGTCGAACACGTCGCCAGCGAACGCAGCTTCCGTGGCGCGCGCGCTGGTCGGCGCCGAACTTTGCGGGCAGGGCGGTCACGGCCTGCGCCGCGTGCCCGCCTATGCCGCGCAGGCGAAGGCAGGCAAGGTCAACGGCTTGATCGCGCCGGAAGTGAACCGCATCAAGCCGGGCGCGATATCGATCGATGCAGGCTTCGGATTCGCCTTTCCGGCCCTGGAAATGGCGACAGAGGAGCTTGCCGAAATCGCGCCCGAGCAGGGCATCGCCGCCGCCGGTATTTTCCGCTCGCACCATGCCGGAGTAGCGGGCCTGACCGTCGAGGCGATGGCCGAGCGCGGTCTGGTGGCGCTTTTCTTCACGAACTCCCCAGGCGCGATGGCGCCCTGGGGGGGCAACCGCGCGCTTTTCGGCACCAATCCGATCGCCTTTGCCTGCCCGGCAACGGAAGGCGAGCCGGTCGTCGTCGACGTGTCGCTGTCGAAGGTGGCGCGCGGCAAGATCATGGCGGCCTCGCAGAAAGGCGAAACCATTCCCGAAGGCTGGGCCTTCGACGCCGCCGGCAAGCCCACGACCGAACCGAAGGCAGCGCTCGCCGGCACGATGGCGCCGCTCGGCGACGCCAAGGGCACGGCGCTCGCGCTGATGGTCGAACTCCTTGCCGCCGGGCTCACGGGCGCCAACTATGCGCATGAGCAGACGAGCTTCTTCGACGACAAGGGGCCGCCGCCCGGCACGGGGCAG
>JBQCFH010000028.1:0-8698 GCA_051959385.1 Rhizobiaceae bacterium
CCGCCGCGGCGCCAGCTGCCCAGGTGCAGTTCGTAAATCGAAATCGGCGCAGCGGGATCCTGGCGGGCGGCGCGCTCGCGGCTCCATTCGCCGTCCTGCCAGGCATGGCGCGGCAGGCCGGCAACCGACGATGCCGTCGCCGGCGGCCTTTCCTGGGCGAAGGACAATGGATCGGACTTGAGGGGCAGGACTTCCCCATGCACGCCGACGATCTCGTATTTATAGAGCGCGCCGCGCTCCAGCCCCGGAATGAATATCTCCCAGATTCCCGAGCCCAGCCTCCTGCGCATGGGATGGCGCCGCCCGTCCCAGGCGTTGAAATCGCCCACCACGCTCACCCGCCTCGCATTCGGGGCCCAAACCGCGAAAACGACGCCGTCCACATCCTCCAGCCGGATCGGATGGGCGCCGAGCCGCTCGTAAAGCTTCAGATGCTTGCCCTCGGCGAACAGATATTCGTCGAGTTCGCCGAGCACCGGCGGAAATCGATAGGGATCGTCGACCTCCCATGCGTGGTCACCCGCCGACATGCCGAGCCGATAGGCAAAGCGGTCCTGCCGGCCGGGAATGAAGCCCGAGAAGAAGCCTTCCGGATGCACGCGCTCAAGCGTGGCGACGGCATTCCTTTCCGATGCGTCGAGCACGGTGACGGCGGCGGCCTGCGGCGCGAAGACATTGACGGTGAGCGGCTCGCCCATGCCGCCATGCATGCCGAGCACGGCAAAGGGGTTACCATGGCGTCCGCGGATGATGGCCTGGATGTCGGAAGGGGAGACGGAACGCCTCTCGGCTTCGCGGGCGGTCACGGCGCAGGCTCCTCTCCTTCGAGCAGCGCCAGGATGCCTCGCAGCGGAATGTTCACCCATGCAGGCCTGTTGGCCAGTTCGTAGACCACTTCGTAGGCCGCCTTCTGAATGGCGAAGAGGTCGAGAAGCGCGGCCGCGAAGGCGGGGTCGTCGGGATGAGTCGGCGTGCCGGCGATCTGTTGGCCGTAGGCCCGCAGGAAATCCCGCCGGACCATGGCATGCCAGGCCGCGATGCGAACCGCTATCCGCGCCTCGGGCTCGGGCTCGGGAACCGGACGCTGCTGGCGGAGCGCCGCGGCGGCCGCATAGTCGAGCGATCGCAGCATTCCGGCGACATCCTTCAGCGGCGGGAACTTGCTGCGCCGGTATTCGAGCGGACGCCGCGGTTCGCCCTCGAAATCGATGATCATCAGGTCGTCCTGGGCGACCAGCACCTGGCCGAGATGATAGTCGCCGTGGATGCGGGACCGGCCGCCGGACGGCTTCATGCCGAGCGCAAGCTTCGCCCGTTCCGACAGGCGATCCCGAGCCGACAGCACCGCCTCGACCTGGCCCCCTATCTCGCCCGGCAGATCGGCGGCGGCGCTCTCCAGGCGGCGGAACATCAGGTCGATGTCGCCGAGCGCATCGTCTGTCCAGGCGGCGATGTCGCTTGACGTGATCGGCTCGACCGTGAACGCCGGATTGTCGGTTGGCGTGGCGAGAGCACGGTGCAGTTCGGCCGTGCGCTTGCCGAGGAGCTCGCCAATGGTCAGCGGCCACGCAAAGAGCGGATCGCCCTCCTCTCCCGTCGCGGCTTGCGGGTCCATCCGATAGTCCTCGATGTCGCGCTGAAGCGCGTCCCCGACCACCGCCCAGGCGTCCCCCTGGTTCGGCACGAAGGCGAAGGCCGCGGCAAGCGTCGTTGGCTCGCCCGCAGCCGGCCGGTATTCGACCCGACCGAGGAAGGCCGGCATGCTGGCGAAACCGGCGGTTTCGGTCAGGAAGCGTGACATCTCCACATCCGGCTGGATGCCGTTGCGGAGACGCCTGTAGAGTTTCAGTATGAGATCGACGCCGAATGCAATCGACAGGTTGCTCTGGTCGACGCCCAGCGGATGCGGCTCGCCCACCTCGCCGAAAACGCCGAGCGCCTCGCTGCCTTCGAAGACTACCCGTTCGTCGCCGCGCTGGAACGTCGTTCCTTCTCTCAGCGCGCCGAGCATCCTGCGGGCGAAATCCTCGTCGAAGGCGCCGTCGATCAGCGCGCCGACATGCGAGCCGCGGCGAAGCTTTCCGATGGTGTAGGAGAGTTTCGGCGCGCCGAAGGAGAGGTTCTCCTCGCCCCACAACGCCGAGAGCGGCAGGAAGTAGCGATGGCTGCCTTCATCGAACTCCACATCCAGCGTTGAAAGGGCATGACGTGTCTCCACAATCTCCCCGAGCAGGTTGAGGGAGAGCTTGCGTATCTTCCGGTCCTTGGCGGCGAACCAGCGCTGTAGCGGCAGGAATCTCGGTAACACCTCCTCTTCCAGCAGCCGCTTCTCGCGTCCGGATACAGCCGTCGAGATACGGCCGTCGCGGGTCGTCAGCGTGACGAATTCGGGCAGGACTTCCGGGGTCGGCTGATGCCAGCGCGGGGCATCGCCTTCCGCCGCCAGGAGGAACCAATAGAAGCCGTAGGCCGGCAGCGTGACCAGATAAGGCAGGTCGCCGACTGGCGGGACTGCGGAGCGTCCGGTCAATTCGATCGGCACCGCGCCCTTCCAGCGCGCCAGGTCGAGTTCGACGGCCTGCGCCGCCCGCGACAGGTTGACGACGCAGAGGATATCGTCCCCGTCATACTGGCGGACATAGGCGAGCACCTTGCGGTTGCGCGGATAAAGCAGCGTTATCGTGCCGCGTCCGAAGGCCGGATGCTCCTTGCGGACGGAGACCATGCGCCGCGTCCAGTTGAGGAGCGAGGACGGATCGCGGCTCTCCCCTTCGACATTGATCGCCTGATAGCCATAGACCGGGTCCAGGATCACCGGCAGATAGAGCTGCTGCGGATCGGCGCGGGAGAAGCCTGCGTTGCGGTCCGACGACCACTGCATCGGGGTGCGGACGCCGTCGCGGTCGCCGAGATAGTAGTTGTCGCCCATGCCGATCTCGTCGCCGTAGTAGAGGATGGGCGTGCCCGGCATCGAGAGCAGCAGCGAGTTCATCAGCTCGATCTTGCGGCGGTCGTTCTGCATGAGCGGCGCCAGCCGGCGGCGGATGCCGAGATTGATGCGGGCGCGGGAATCCTCCGCATAGGTGCGCCAGAGATAGTCGCGCTCCTGGTCCGTCACCATTTCGAGCGTCAGCTCGTCATGGTTCCTGAGGAAGATGCCCCACTGGCAGTTCTCGGGGATGTCCGGCGTCTGCCGGATGATATCGGTGATCGGATGCCGATCCTCCTGCGCCAGCGCCATGTACATGCGCGGCATCAGCGGGAAGTGGAAACCCATCTGGCATTCGTCGCCTTCGCCGAAATAGGGCCGCGTGTCTTCCGGCCACTGGTTGGCTTCGGCGAGCAGCATGCGATCGGAATAGTGCGCGTCGAGCTCCGCCCTGATCTTCTTCAGGATGACATGGGTCTCGGGCAGGTTCTCGTTATTGGTGCCCTCGCGCTCCACCAGGTAGGGAATGGCGTCGAGCCTCAGCCCGTCGACGCCCATCTCCAGCCATATGTGCATGACCTTCAGCACCTCCCGCAGCACGCGCGGGTTGTCGAAATTGAGGTCCGGCTGGTGCGAATAGAAGCGATGCCAGAAATAGGCGCCGGCCTCCGGATCCCAGGTCCAGTTGGACTTCTCCGTGTCGAGGAAGATGATGCGCGTTTCGGGGAACTTCTGGTCCGTATCGCTCCAGACGTAGAAATCGCGTGCCGCCGAACCCGGCTTGGCGCGGCGGGCGCGCTGGAACCAGGGATGCTGGTCCGACGTGTGGTTGATGACGAGCTCGGTGATGACGCGCAGGCCGCGCCGGTGCGCCTCGGCGATGAAAGCTCGGAAGTCGCGCATCCGGCCATAGGCCGGGTTGATTGACGTGTAGTCGGCGATGTCGTAGCCGTCGTCGCGCAGCGGCGAGGGATAGAACGGCAGGAGCCAGATCGCTGTGACGCCGAGGTCCTGGATGTAATCCAGGCGCTGCATCAGCCCGGCGAAATCGCCGATGCCGTCATTGTTGGCGTCCTGGAACGCCTTGACGTGCAGCTGGTAGATGATCGCATCCTTGTACCAGTCGGTCTGGCTGCGATCGATGATGCCGTCGGCGCGGAGGCGCGGTTGTTTCATGGCCTCGGCGCTCCCGGCGGAAAGAGGCGCCACACCGCATAGGGACATTCATGCGGGTCCAGTCTCAGGTGGTGAACCTTGCCGTGCCAGGTGAAGCTGTTGCCATGGATGAGGTCCTGCACTTCGATGGAGGCGTCGTCGGGAAGATCGAATTCCCACAGCGGCACCTCGAAGTCGAACTCCTGGACGTTGTGGGGGTCGAGGCAGACATGAAAAAGCAGATGGCTCGACGCCTCCGTGTCACTCTTCCCGTAGTAGAGAACGTTGTCGTTCCAGGCATTGTAGAAGCTGAGCGAGGTGAAATCGTGTAGCGCCGGATGTTCGCGCCGCAGCCGGTTCACGAAGACGATATCCTCCTTGATGTTGCCGGGGCGGTCCATGTCCCAGGCTCTGATCTCGTACTTCTCCGAATTTAAGTATTCCTCCTTGCCGGGAATGGCGGCGGCCTCGCAGATCTCGAAGCCGTTATAGATGCCGTAATTGCCCGCAAGCGTCGCGGCCAGGACCAGGCGCGTCCGGAACCCCGGCCTCCCGCTTTCCTGAAGATAGAAGGGATTGATGTCGGGCGTATTGGCAAAGAAGTTCGGCCGCATGTAGTGGCGACATTCCTCGGTCGTCAGTTCCGTCAGATACTCCTGGAGCTCCGACTTGGTGTTGCGCCAAGTGAAATAGGAATAGGACTGGTCGAAGCCGAGCTTGGCGAGCCGCTTCATCACCTTCGGCCGGGTGAAGGCCTCGGCGAGGAAGATCACGTCGGGATGCTGGGCGCGAACCTCTCCGATCATCCATTCCCAGAACGGGAACGGCTTGGTGTGCGGGTTGTCGACGCGGAAGATCTTCACGCCGTGCCCGATCCAGAAGAGGACGATATCGCGCAAGGCAAACCAGAGGCCCGGCACGGCGCCCCGATAGAAATGGACGTTGACGATGTCCTCGTATTTCTTGGGCGGATTTTCCGCGAATTTGATCGTGCCGTCGGGACGCCAGTCGAACCATTCCGGGTGCTCCTTGATCCAGGGGTGGTCGGGCGAACACTGGATGGCAAAGTCGAGCGCAATCTCCAGCCCCTGTTCGCGGGCGGCGGCAACCAGTTCCTCGAAATCCTCGAACGTGCCGAGTTCGGGATGGATCGCGTCATGTCCGCCTTCCGTCGAGCCTATCGCATAAGGACTCCCGGGATCGGCAGGGATGGCTTCAAGGCTGTTGTTGCGGCCCTTGCGGTTCGTGCGACCGATGGGGTGGATGGGCGGGAAGTAGAGCACGTCAAAACCGAGATCCCGGACATAGGGTAGCCGGTCGATGACGTCGCGGAAATTGCCGTGCCTTCCCGGCGCCTGCGAACGGGGCATCATTTCGTACCAGGCGCTGAATGCAGCCTTCGGGCGATCGACGATCACGCGCAAGGCGTGATCGTAGCGCGTGAGATTGGTCCGGGGCGTCGCCCGTTCCATCAGCGCCGTCGTGTCCTCGTCGAGAAGGATCTCCAGCCGACCTTCGTCATCCATGCCCGACGTGATGCGCTTGAGCAGCCGATCGACGGACCGGCGATCTTCGCCCGCGGCATTGTTGCGCGCCGCCTCTACCAAAGCGCGGCCTTCCTCGATCTCCAGCGACACATTCTGCCCAGCGGCGATTTTCTTGCGGATTTCCGCGCGCCAGCTGGCAAAGAGATCGCGCCATGCGATCAGCGTGTATTCGTATGCGCCGATCTCCGGGAATACGACCTGACCTTGCCAGCGGTCGTTCTCGATGAAATGCATCGGGCTTTCGGTCCATTCCCCGTCGCCCGCCGTCCGGGAAAGGAGCGCCGCGGCGATCACGTCATGGCCGTCCCCGAAAATATCGGCCTCCACGACGAACTTCCGCCCGGACACCGCCTTGGCGGGAAAGCGGCCGCCATCGATCTCCGGATCGACGCCCTCGATCGCGATCCGCGCGGCCGCCGCCAACCTGTCCCCTTCACCGAGCTGGATCTGGGCTGCGCGGCCGCCGCCCCGTCTACCGAGTTCCGTCATGCAGCGAAGAACCGGATCTGGAATGGGTGAAGCCAAAGCGGGAACCGGCGGCCGAAGCACCGTGGTCTGATCTCCGAAGGTATGAGGCCGCAGCTGGGGAAAGAAGCATTCAGACCTCCCGTCTGTGACCCTTAAACCGAGCGGCGGAAGGAAAGTTCCTGTGAGGACGCCGTGGAACGGAGGCGACCAGCCCAGCCTCTGCTCAACAGTGCGACT
This sequence comes from Rhizobiaceae bacterium, assembly GCA_051959385.1. Taxonomy (GTDB): domain Bacteria; phylum Pseudomonadota; class Alphaproteobacteria; order Rhizobiales; family Rhizobiaceae; genus Mesorhizobium_L. The sequence continues at coordinate 6,337 of JBQCFH010000028.1, forward strand.
TCGTGGAACCTTCGCAGGCGGGGCGAGTTCGGTCGGCGGCCGACCTGTCGGCAGGAAGGCGAAAAAGGCGATGGGTTCGGGTGCGAACGGATTTCCTTCAAAGGCCTATGTGAGCGACTTACATTCAGCCGCGCAAAAGCTCGCCGTGGTCGCATCACAGATGCTGGCGTCCGACAGCCTGTCCGGCGAAGCCCTCGTTCTCGCTGAACGCCTTGCCCTGCGAGCCTCCTCGGCTCTGACGGCGATACGGCAAATGGACCAGGTATCGCCTGCTGCCCCGGACCGGCTAATCGGGGCCTAGGCCGACAGCCGGCAAATCGGAGCTTCCCCGTATTGCGTCGATCATCCGGCGGGATGCCGCTGGCTGGGCGGATTACTGGCTACGACCGCGCTCATGTCAGGCACCAGAATATCATTGCGCCGTGCGAACGCGACGAGAGCGGCCCGCACAGTCTCCGGATCGATCTCGCCCGCGATGCCGGCCTTGCAGGCATTGAGGGCGACGGCATGCGTATGGTTCCGACTGGCGGCCGGCCAATCCTGAAGCAGGGCATATGCTTCCTCCGCGCTCTCGATCCGGGCGGGAAATCCCATGCCGACGAGAAGGGTGACCGGCTCCTCAAAGCGGGCGCATTCCATGACCTGAACCTCCTTTGGGCAACGTAATGGCTCGAACGGATTGTGCGCGGGCGGCATCTGCAAACGCGGGCCGGCGTGGACCGGATCGGAAGGCCGGAAATCCATGCCTCGCCTTCGCTTCTATTGCAGGCTCGCTGAGCCTGATCTCTGCCGATCCAATTCTTTCGGCGTCCGCATTCGACGCCGACGCCGTTCTGCTTGGCGCCGGCAACATCTCATGCGCCTTGGCCAGCGCCTCGATCCATGCGAGGACGCCAAGCGGCGCGGCGGCGCGCCCCTCGATCCACGTCTTGACCTCGCATTCCGGGCGGCCAAGCTCATCCGCCAGGTCCGAGGAGTCCCATCTCAGAATTTTCAGGCACTGGCGCAATCGTCCAGAAAACATATTGCAACCTCCCTCCGCCGGCGGTTCGCCGCCTGGCGGGCATGTTTCGGGACAGGGCCTCGCCAAAGGCGAGGTCCAGCTTTCGGATCAGCTGTTGCCGGATGGGTGGGAAGCGGCCGAAACGTGCTGCGCGGCAAGGAACATCAGGGTCGTCGCAGCGGTTCGCCGGTTCCAGCCGACCGATTGAGCCCTGTCGAGCAGCTCCGCCAGCAACGGCTTCATCGCCTTCCGGCACTCCGTCTCGTATTCCAGAAGCTCGGTTTCCGGATGCGTCGGCGGCGAAACGGTTCCGATGCCTCTCGTCACGTTCATGGAACGCTCCCAACATCACCGATGGCTGCCCGCTCCTTGTGCGAGCGGGCAGCCCAGGCAACCTTAGAAGTCCATGCCGGCGCCGGCGGGCATCGCGGGTGCGGCTTCCTTCTTCGGCTTCTCGGCCACCATCGCCTCGGTGGTGACGAGCAGGCCGGCAACGGAAGCGGCGTCCTGCAACGCGGTGCGCACCACCTTGACCGGGTCGATCACGCCCTGCTTGAAGAAATCGCCATATTCGCCCGTCTGCGCGTTCCAGCCCCAGGCGAACTCGGCCTTCTCGCGCAGCTTGCCGACGATGATGGAGCCTTCGGCGCCGGCGTTCTCGGCGATCTGGCGCACCGGCGTCTCGATGGCGCGCCGGACGATATCGACGCCGTATTTCTGGTCGGCATTGTCGACCTCAATGCCGTCGAGCGCCTTTACCGCGCGCAGGAGCGCCACGCCGCCGCCGGGCAGGATGCCTTCCTCGACTGCCGCCCGCGTGGCGTGCATGGCGTCGTCCACGCGATCCTTGCGTTCCTTCACCTCGACCTCGGTCGAGCCGCCGACGCGGATCACCGCGACGCCGCCCGCGAGCTTGGCAAGCCGCTCCTGCAGCTTCTCGCGGTCGTAGTCCGAGGTGGTCTCCTCGATCTGCGCCTTGATCTGGGCGACGCGGCCCTGGATTTCTTCCTTCCTGCCGGCGCCGTCCACGATGGTGGTGTTCTCCTTTTCGATCACCACCTTCTTGGCGCGGCCGAGCATCTGGAGCGTCACGTTCTCGAGCTTGATGCCGAGATCCTCGCTGATCGCGGTGCCGCCGGTGAGGATCGCGATGTCCTCGAGCATGGCCTTGCGGCGGTCGCCGAAGCCCGGAGCCTTGACGGCCGCGACCTTGAGGCCGCCGCGCAGCTTGTTGACGACGAGCGTGGCGAGCGCCTCGCCCTCGACGTCCTCGGCGATGATCAGCAGCGGCTTCGACGACTGCACCACCGCTTCGAGGATGGGAAGCATGGCCTGGAGGTTGGAGAGCTTCTTCTCGTG
>JBQCFH010000029.1:0-3110 GCA_051959385.1 Rhizobiaceae bacterium
CGCGAGGAGGACGGCGCGGTCGTACCGGTGGTACGGCCAAGTCCGTCCGACAAAGCGGGTGCCCGCCAGCGGGAAACCCTTCGGGCCGGCGGGAATTCTGGCAAAATTCTTCGGCCTGGGGACTTGGCCGTACCCCCGGTCCGACCGCGCCGAAGGCCTCGACGTTGGCCCGAATTCCCTCCGGCAGAACGATTCCATCTAAGCATGAAAGGCTCTAAGCTCGCCCCCGACCAGAATCTCGGGAGCAAGCGCATGACCAAGGAAAAGATCGGTTTCGTCGGCGTCGGCCTGATGGGCCACGGCATGGCGTCCAACATCGTCGGCAAGGGCTGGCCGCTGACCGTGCTGGGCCATCGCAAGCGGGAACCGGTGGAGAATGTGAAGAAGCGCGGCGCTTCCGAAGCGAAAAACGCGCGCGAGCTCGCCGAAGCCTGCAACATCGTCTTCCTGTGCGTCACCGGCAGCCCCGAGGTCGAGGCGATCGTCAACGGCCCGGACGGGCTCGCCGCCGCTGGCAAGCCGCTCCTGATCGTGGATTGCTCGACCTCCGACCCGTCCTCGACCATGCGGCTTGCGGCGGAGCTTGCGCCGCGCGGCATCACGCTGATCGATGCGCCGCTCAGCCGCACGCCGAAGGACGCGGCGGAGGGCAATCTCGACGTGATGGTCGGCGGCGAGGATGAGGTCGTGGCCCGGGCGCGGCCCGTCATCGACTGCTTTGCCGGCCGTGTCGTGCATACCGGCCCGACCGGCTCCGGCCATGCCATGAAGCTGCTCAACAATTTCATCGCCATGGGCTATGCGGCGATCTATTCGGAGGCGCTGGCGCTGGCCGGCAAGGCCGGGCTGACCCCGCAGGTCTTCGACGCGGTCATCCGCGACGGCCGCATGGACTGCGCCTTCTACCGGACGTTCTTCAAATATGTGCTGGAACGCGACCGCGACGCCCACAAATTCGCGCTGAGAAATGCGCTCAAGGACATGAACTACCTCGCCGCCTTCGCGCTGGCGACCGACGTTGCCAACCCGCTGCAGGCGGCGACGCGCAATTCCTTTGCGACCGCCGTCGGCCTTGGCCGCGGCGATGACTACGTGCCGATGCTCTCCGACATCATCACCGGGCTGAACGGGGTGGAACTGGCGGTGAAATAAACAAGCGCATGTCACAGGCTTGCGGCCGCGGCGCCTGCGCCCTGATGCCGTTCCTGCAACTGCGCTTGCGCATCGGCCATCCCGCCCTCAGGAAGGTCCATATTGTGCATCACTGCGATCGACCAGGCCCCGCGCTCCCGCGTTATGAGCAGGTTCATCAACCCACGCCGGCTCGGCCATTGATTGCCCGCTGGATCGCAGGCGCCGGTCATCTCCCAAACGACGGCGACAGCCGCCACGTCGGAGCGGACCGGACGCGTCCGCGTCTCGATTGCGGTCAGCCGACTGGCCTTGAACATTGTCTCGAAAATAGGCCTGTGAAACCGCTCGATTTCTTGACGGCCTTGTGCGCCCATTCCGAATACATTGGTGAAGTCAGCGTCCGACGCGAAAATGGCGGCAAACGCATGCGCATCGTGAGCATTCCATCCATGAACCATTTCAGCGACGATTTCGCCAGCCGCCTGCTCCGCATCGGATGTCGGTGACATGATCTCCTCCACATATATACGGCTTCCATACTATATGGCATCCATACGGACTTGAAAAGATGGATTCGCCTTACACCCAGTCACTGCTCCTCTATGCGTATCAGGCTTCAGCGCGTGCGCTCATCGGGACATTGCAAGCGCGAGGGCACCCGTCGATCAGGCCCAAGCATGGCGCGGTTTTCGCCAATATCGACGGTGACGGCACGCGGTCGAGCATCCTGGCCGAACGCGCCGGCATCGGGAAGGCCGCTATGGGCGAATTGATCGACGAGCTTCAGAGGCTCGGCTATGTCCGGCGGAACCCGGATCCAAGCGACCGCCGCGCCAAGCTAGTCGTCCCGACAGACAGGGCTCGCGAGGTGACGGACATCGTCCACGAATACAACATGCACATGGAAGCGGCGTACCGCGAACTCCTGGGTGACGAAGCGTATCGGGCGCTGCGCGCGGCCCTTCGGGCAATCTCTCCACGGGACGAAATGCAGCCGAGGTTGCCGCCGAAGGGATGAGCGTCTGCGCCTTGCGTCAGGCCTTTATCCGCTTCCCGCTCTCCCTGTCGAACAGGTGCGCCATGCCCGGCTCGACGGCGAGCGGCAGCACGTCGCCGGCCTTGATCGCCGAGGTGCCGGGCAGGCGGGCGACCATTTCGCCTCCCGCCCCGCCGGCGTCCGCCAGCCGGCCATGGGCGAGTGTGTCGGCGCCGAGCGTCTCGACCGCTTCCACCGCAAGCTTCAGGTCGGCGTTGAGGTCCTGGACCGGCGAGAGATGCTCCGGCCGGATGCCGAGATAGACCTTGCGGCCGCTCTCCGGCAATTTCGTATCGCGCGGCTTTATCGCGCCGCCGGCATCGAGTTCCAGCCCCCTGCCGTTGCCGGCGACCGTGGCCGCCATGATGTTCATGGCCGGCGAGCCGATGAAGCCGGCGACGAAGGTGGTCGCCGGCTCGCGATAGACATTGAGCGGCGTGTCGATCTGCTCGGCATAGCCGGCGTTCATGACCACCAGCCGGTCGGCGAGCGTCATGGCCTCCACCTGGTCGTGGGTGACGTAGAGCGAGGTGGTCTCGACCTTGCGCTGCATCGACTTGATCTCGAGCCGCATCTGCACCCTGAGCTTGGCGTCGAGATTGGAGAGCGGCTCGTCGAAGAGGAAAGCCGCCGGCTGGCGCACCAGTGCCCGGCCCATGGCGACGCGCTGGCGCTGGCCGCCCGAAAGCGCGCGCGGCTTGCGGTCGAGATAAGGCTTGAGCTCCAGCATTTCGGCCGCGATATCGACGCGCTGCCGGATCGCGTCCTTGGAAAGGCCGGCGATCTTCAGCCCGTAGGCCATGTTGTCGTAGACGCTCATATGCGGATAGAGCGCGTAATTCTGGAACACCATGGCGATGTCGCGCTCGCGCGGCTCGAGCTTGTTGACGACGCGGCCGCCGATCTCGATGTCGCCCGAGGTGATCGGCTCCAGCCCGGC
>JBQCFH010000030.1:0-2224 GCA_051959385.1 Rhizobiaceae bacterium
GCTGGCGCTCGACAGCCGGGACACGCTGGTGCGCGCGGAAAGCCGCCTGGTCACGGTCGTCGGGGTCGAGGACCTCGTCGTCGTCGAGACCAAGGATGCGGTCCTGGTCGCGCACAAGGACCACGTCCAGAAGGTGAAGGAGATCGTCGACCGCATCAGGAAGCTCGGGCGGCGCGAGCACATCAACCATCGCGAGGTCTACCGCCCGTGGGGGCATTATGATTGCATCGATTTCGGCGACCGGGACCTCGTGAAGCGCATCACGGTCAAGCCCGGCGCCAAGCTCTCCGTGCAGATGCACCACCATCGGGCCGAGCACTGGATCGTGGTGCGCGGCACGGCGAAGGTGCAGAAAGGCGACGAGACCATCATGCTGAGCGAGAACCAGTCGACCTATATCGCGCTCGGCGAAATCCATGCGCTCGAGAATCCGGGCAAGATCCCGCTCGAGCTGATCGAGGTCCAGTCCGGTTCTTATCTCGGCGAGGACGATATCGTCCGGTTCGAGGATCGCTACGGCCGCAAATAGCCGCCGGCGTCAGGCCCTCATGCCTGCCAGTTGCGCACCCGCTCGAGCGCTTTGCGCATGAGCGCCTCGGCCCGGGCGGCCGTCGGCGCCTCGGTGTAGCAGCGCATTTCCGGCGCATTGCCGGACGGCCGCAGATGCACGATCTCGCCGAAGGAAAGCGTCGCGCGCAGCCCGTCGGTCCGGTCGACCGAGACGACTGCCCCGAGCGGCGAGAGAAAGGTTTGCAGCGCGCCGTCCCCGCTCGAAAGATGCTTCATCAGCGCCTGCGAGCGTTCCACCGGGAAATGCTCCAGCCGGTCGCTGGCTGAAATCGGCAGCGCCCATTGGGCCGCCACGGCGGACAAGGGCATGCCGTTCCGGCGCGCCGATTGCAGCACGGCGAGGATGGGCAGGATGGCGTCGCGCGTCGGCAGGGCCGAGGCTCTGATCCCGTTCCGCTCGAAGGAGGAGCCGAGGATGAAGCCGCCATTGGCCTCGAAGCCGACCGCCGTCCTGCCTTCGGCGGCGGCCTCCTGCATGGCGGCGATCACGAAGGGCGACCCGACCCTGGTGCGCACGACCTCGAAGCCGAGGCCCGCATTGATGCCGGAATTGGAGGTTACCGGCGTGACGACGACATCCGCGCCTGCCGTCCGCGCCGCCACCAGCCCGATGATGTCGCCGCGCAGCTGCGTTCCGGTTTCGTCCGCGATCAGCGGCCGGTCGCCGTCGCCATCGGTCGAGACGATCGCATCGAGCCTGTGCCCGTTGGCCCATGACGCGAAGGCGTCGAGCGTCCCCGGCGGAACGGCCTCCGTGTCGACGGCGACGAAATAGGGCGTCCGCGCCAGCGGCACGACCGTGGCCCCGAGCGATCCGAGGAGCTCCGCCAGAAAATCCCGCGCCACCGAACTGTGCTGGTAGACGCCGATCCGCAGGCCGGAAAGCGCGTTCCCGGTCGCCATCGCCATGCCGCGCTCGCGATACCATTGAAGCGCGTTGGCCCCTTCGTGGACCACCGATCCCTGAGCCGGCGATCCGTCGGGAAGACCGGCTGCTTCCACCATGGCCGTCATGGCCGCTTCGTCGTCTTTCCCGATCTCCGCCTGGGGCAGGAAGAATTTTATCCCGTTGCGGTCGGCCGGGATGTGCGAGCCCGTTACCATCAGCGCCGCGGCCCCGTTCGACCAGGCGTAGCCGGCCAGGGCAGGGGTCGGCACTTCGCCGCAATCGACGACATTCAGCCCCGCTTCGGCAAGGACATTTGTACAGAGCGCCGAGATGACCGCGCTGCTGTCGCGCAGGTCGCGGCCGATGAACATGCGATCGCCCGGCCGCGCCGCGCCGGTCTCGAAGAGCCGGCGGACGAAGGCCCTTGCATATTCGGCCGTCCGCGGTCCCAGGAGCTCCGATGCCAGCCCGCGCAGGCCGCTCGTGCCGAATTTCATTAGCCGCCTCGCTGGTCTTTGCGGGGATGCCGCCGGGTCAGATTGAGTTCCGACGCGACAGCGCTTCCTCCCATCTCAGCGCGTCGCCGACTATAAGGTCGAGATCGTTGCGGGCGGGCGTCCAGCCGAGTTCGCGCTGCGCCAGTTCCGAATTGGCGACGATCGAGGGAGGATCGCCGGGCCGCCGACCGGCCATTTCGACGTTCAGCTCCGCTCCGTGCACCCGTTGCACGCTGTCGACGACCTCAAGGACCGAGTAGCCGTGTCC
>JBQCFH010000031.1:0-16874 GCA_051959385.1 Rhizobiaceae bacterium
CCTGCTCGGCAGCAAGTACGGGCGCCGGCTGCACTTCTGGGACCTTCACAAGCGCAAGCACCTCCAGGAGATCGATTTCGGCGAGGAATACCAGCTCGTCTTCGAGTTGCGCCCGGCGCACGACCCCACCAAGGCCTACGGTTTCGTAGGCTGCGTCATCAGCCTGAAGGACCTCTCCGCCTCGATCTGGACCTGGTATCGCGACGGAGGAAAATGGGCGGTCCGGAAGGTCATCGAGATTCCCGCCGAGCCGGCCGATCCGGACAAGCTGCCGCCCGTGCTGCAGGGATTCAAGGCAGTCGCGCCGCTCGTGACCGACATCGACCTCTCGATGGACGACCGCTTCCTCTACGTCTCCTGCTGGGGCACGGGCGACATGATCCAGTACGATGTATCCGATCCGTTCAAACCGAAGGAAACCGGACGGGTGCGCATCGGCGGCATCGTCTCGCGTGCAACCCATCCCGGCGCGAAGAACGGCGCGCTGAACGGCGGGCCCCAGATGGTCGAGATCAGCCGCGACGGCAGGCGGGTCTATTTCACCAACTCGCTCTATGGGCCGATCGACCCGCAATTCTATCCCGAAGGCCTCGAGGGCTGGATGGTCAAGCTCGACGTCGGCGAGAATGGCGGCATCGCCTTCGATGAGAAGTTCTTCATCGACTGGCCGAAAGGGCACCGGCCGCATCAGGTGCGCCTGCAGGGAGGCGACTGCTCGTCCGATTCCTATTGCTACCCGTGACGCTCCGATGCCTGTTTGGATGAAATCGGCGGTCGCCTGAGATGTCGCCCTGGCTGACGCTCGCCGGACTCGGCGCCTTTCACGGCCTCAATCCCGCCATGGGCTGGCTTTTCGCGGTGGCGCTGGGCCTGCATCGCGGCAGCCGCGGCACCGTCTGGATATCGCTTGTCCCGATCGCTCTCGGTCACCTGCTCTCCATCACGGCGGTGGTGCTCGGCGTCCTCGCCCTCGGCATGGCGCTTGACGAGCAGACGCTCAAAGTCGTTGCCGGAATTACGCTTCTCGGCTGGGCGGCCTGGCACGTCCTCTACGGACATCGGCATCGCGTCCGCGTCGGCATGCAGGCCGGTCTGGCGGGGCTTTGCCTCTGGTCGTTCTCCATGGCCACCGCGCATGGCGCAGGGCTCATGCTCCTGCCCGTCGTGCTGCCGCTTTGCGCGGCAAGCGCGCCGGCGGCCGGGCTGGCCGCATCGGGCTCGCTGCCGGTATCGCTTGCCGCCGTCGGGGTGCATACCGCCTCGATGCTGGCGGTTACCGGCGCCATCGCGGCCCTGGTCTACGAGTGGCTGGGACTTGCCTTCCTGCGCCGCGGCTGGATCAATCTCGATTATCTGTGGACCGCGGCGCTCGCCGCGGCCGGACTATTTCTGCTGGCCTGATCGGGCCCGCGCTACAGGTCCCGCCCCGCAGCCGAATGGACCTTCGCCCAGGCGCGTTCGCGAAGCTAGCAGCACAGCGAGAGCTGTAAGCTCTTCTCTTTGCCGGCCGGCCGGAGGATCAGATCGCCCTGAGCCGCGAGCCGGAAAGCTCCCCGCTCTCCTCGAGCACCGGGTAGGCGATCGAGGCGAGCAGCGAATTTATCTGCTTCAGATCGCGGATCGTGTCGAGGTGGATGGAACTCGTCTCGACGCTCTTCTCAGTCCCTTCGCGCAGCCGCTCGAAATGGCGCCGGCTGGTTTCCTTCTCAACGTCGCGCAGCCGGTCCTTCTCGGTGACGAGCTGGCGCGCCGTCACCGGGTCGCGGTTCACCAGAAGGTTGAAGGCAAGCCGCGCATTGGCGAGCACGGCGGCATGGAACCCGGAAAGCTCGCGCCAGCCCTCGGGCGTGAAGTCGATGCCGCGCTTCAGCTTCTTCTGCGCCTGCGGCAGCATGTTGCGCACGATGATGTCGCCGACCTGCTCGAGCTTGACGCAGGCGCCGAGCAGCTCCTGGCAGCGCGCCGCCTCCTTGTCCGACATCTCGCCGGTCGCGATCTGCGCGAGATAAAGCTTGATGCCGGCGTGCAGCCGGTCGACACGGTCGTCGAGCGCGGCGAGCTCCTCCATCTTCCTGCTGTCCGGCGTCTCGTAGAGGTCGATGATGCGGCGGAGCATGATCTCGACGATCTCGCACACCCGCACCACCTCGCGCGTGGCGTTGGCGAGCGCCTGGCCCGGATAGGCGAGCGCCGCCTTGTTGAGCGCGGAGAGTTCCTCGATTTCGGCCGGCTGCTCGGGCGCGGCGGGCGTGCTCATGGCGACGACCGCCTCCGTCGCCTTCAGCACGAGCCCGGAAAGCGGAATGCCCGCGACGAGGATGATCAGGTTGAACAGGATATGCGCGTTGACGATCTCGCTGACTGCGTCCGCGCCGAGGAAATCCATCCGCGGCCGGAAGATCATGTAGAGCACCAGCATGACGATCGAGCCGGCGCCGCGCATCAGGAGGTTGCCGAGCGGCACGACGCGTTCTTCCGGAGGCGCGCCGCGCGTCAGGATGGGTGCGATGACCGAGCTGCCGAGATTGACGCCGAGCACCATGACGATGGCAAGCTCGGGATGGATGATGCCGCGCCCGGCGAGCGTGGTCAGCAGCAAGACCGCCGCGATGCTCGAATGGAAGAGCCACGTCATTAGCCCGGCGAGCAGGAAGGCCGTGATCGGATCGCCCGACAGATAATCGACGATGACCGGCAGCAGGCTGGAATCGCGCAGCGGTTCGGTCGCCGCGCCCATCATCTGCAGCGAAAGGATCATCAGCCCGACGCCGAAGACGATGCGGCCCATCTGCCGCCAGGCCCGCTGCTCGGTCGCGCGGAACATGACCATGCCGGCGATCAGGCAGATCGGCACCAGCAGCGAGAGATCGTAGCTCAGCACCTTGACCACGAGCGCCGAGCCGACCTCCGCCCCGCGTACCGCCAGGATGCCGGAGAGGCCGGTGACGATGCCGGACCCCGCGAAGGAACCGATCAGCAGCGTCACCGCCGTCGAACTCTGCAGCGCGACGGCAAGCGCCAGCCCCGTCGTCGCCGAGAGAAGCGGGTTCTTCATCGTCGCGCGCAGCTTGTGGCGCAGCACGTCCCCATAGGCGCGCTTGACGCCGGTCCGCACCATGCGCGTCGCCCACAGGAGCAGCGCCACCGCACCCGCCAGATGGACGAGGACGATCGAGCCGCTCATGGGAGCGGAACCTGGCGCGGCGGTCGATGGACGAAGAAGTTAGCCATGGCAGACAAAGAGCGAATCCCGGGCGGTTTTCCAGCGGCCGATTCTGTTAGCCGGTTAAGGTATCGCGCCTTTTGTGGAGGTGCGCAAGCGAGGGTGGGATGGAGTGTCGAGAAGGCGACGGGAATCAGCATTGGCCCGGCGCTTCAGCCTGCCCAATGGCAGCAGGCGGCGCCTTGCCGGCGCGCCGCTCGGCAGCTGAAGAGAGGAGCGCGACGGCCACAGCCACAATCATCGATGCGACGCCGAGCAGGGGCAGGCTGCGGTAACCGTAGCCCGCGTCGAGCAGCACCGCCCCAATCGAGGCGGCGAGCGCGATGCCGATATTGAATCCCGAAGGAATGAGCGAGGAGGCGAGGTTCGGCGCATCGGCTGTCCAGGCGAGGATCCGCGTCTGCACGGCGGTGCCGATCGCGAAGTTCAACGCGCCCCAGATGGTGAGGGCAGCCGCCATCGGCAGCGCATACGGGCTGGCTGCATAGACCACGAGAAGCACGACGGCCTGGATGAGCAGGATCGCCACCAGGCCGCGCATCGGATTGCCGTCGGCGAGCCTGCCGCCGGCGAACACCCCCAGGGTCGAGCCGAGCCCGATCAGGAGCAATACCCACGGCACGGTCTCCTCGCCAAGGTGGGTGACGTTGCGCAGCGTCGGCGTGATGTAGGTGAACGGCACGAACTGGGCCATCATCAGCATCAGCATGATGATGAGCGACGTCCAGACCTGCTGGCGGCCGCGCACGCGCACCGCGGCGGCGCGGCGCGGCGGTTCGGCGGCCGGACCGCCGGCGCGCGGCAGGAGCGCGACAGTCGAGACCGCCGCCACGATGCCGAGCGCGAACATCGCCCAGAAGGTCGCCCGCCAGCCCCAGACCGTGCCGATCGCGGTTCCCACCGGCACGCCGACGATGTTGGACACAGTCAACCCGGCGAGCACGATGGCCACCGCCCGGCCGCGTTGCGCCGGCGGAACGAGGCCGACGGCGACCACCATGGCGGCCCCGAAGAAGCAGCCATGCGCGATAGCCGTCGCGAAACGGAAGGCCAGCATCGAGAGGAAATCCGGCGCCCGCGCGCAGGCCGCCTGTCCGATGACGAAGACGACGAGAAGCGAGACGATCAGACTGCGCCGGGAAACCCGCGCGGTCGCGATGGTGAGCAACGGTCCGCCGAAGGCGATGCCGAGCGCATAGGCCGAGACGAGATAGCCGGCCGTCGGCACGCTGATCCTTAATCCATCCGCCACCTCCGGCAGCACGCCGGCAATGACGAATTCCGTCGTCCCGAAGGCGAAGGCGGCGATGAAGAGGGCGATCAGCGGAGGCGCCATGGTGATTCGACTAGACGGTTGTGGAGGTGCGAGCGGGGCCGTGCATATCAGACAATAGGCCCCAGATGTCGACCTTTGCTGAGATGGCAGCGGGAGGTTGGGCTGGTGCGACTTCTCCCCGCGAAAAGCTTTCGTTAACCTTAACAAATGGTTTCCGTTGCCGCTTGCCCTCCCGCGTCCCAGTTTGCAGAGATGAGCGGGGAAGCGATGAGCCGGATCCTCACCATCTTTATCGCATTTCACTGGACGGTGGTCTTCGCCGCCCTGACCGCGCTTGCCGGCCTGAACGGCGGCGAGAATTTCGCGGCTGTGCTCGCCGCTATCGGTATCGCCTTTCCGGTCGCGTCTCTGCCGGCGCCGGCATCCGCCGCGCTCTGCGCCATGCTTGCGGTCGGCTTCGGCATCGTCACGGCGCTTTTTCTTTGGATGTTCGTCACGGGGCTGCTCGACCGGCGAGGGCAAGGCAGCGAGGCCGATGAAGTCGCGGGGCTCGCCTTCGGAAGCGCGATCGCCGTGCTCACGCTTCTTTTCATCGGATGCGCCTCGATGCCCGCCGCTTCCGGTTTCTACCACGCGCTGGCGATCGAACTCGCCGCGCTGCTCGCGTCCTATCTTGCTGTCTGCGCCGAGCGGCGCATGGCCGTCATCACGAGAGTGCGGCCCGATCAACTCGGAGGGGCGGCCCACGCCATGGCACTCCGCGCCGCTCACGAAAGCCTGGTCCATCGGCTGCTCGCCGGCCGAATCGACGGAGAGGCCCGCTGATGCGCTACCTGCTCGCCGCCTGGGCCGCGCCGCTCGCCCTCTTCTGGGGATGGTACTTCCTGTCGCTCAACGACGTGAATTTCGGCTATGTCATGCTGACGCGCCAGATGCACGACTTCGTTTTCGACGTCTACGGCCAGATTCTCGGCGTCGATCCGGCGACCATTCCCGGACTGGTCGCTAGGGCATGCCTGTTCGACACGTTCTTCATCGCCGCGCTTTATGCCTTCCGGCGGCGGCGCCAAATCCGTTCCTGGTTCCGCGATCGGCGCGCCCGCGCGATCGCGAACGCCATGGTCGAGCAAATCGAGGAGCAGGAAAACCGGATCGGCCCTTACGCCCGCATCGCCCTTCCACCCTATGCCAACGGTTCCTTGCGGCCGCCGAGCGCCTGAAGGCGATCCAGCACTCCTTGCAGGATGAAGGAAGCGGCGGCGGAATCGACCCGCGTCTCCCGCTTCTTCCGCGAGACGTCCATTTCGATCAGCGCCCGGTCCGCGGCGACCGTCGACAGGCGCTCGTCCCAGAAGGCGAAGGGCAGGTCTGTCAGGCGCTCCATGTTGCGCACGAAGGCGCGCGTCGCCTGCGCGCGCGGGCCCTCCGACCCATCCATGTTGACGGGCAGGCCGACGACGATGCCGCCGGCGTTCTCGTCCAGCACCGCCGCCAGCAGCCGCTCCGCGTCGATGGAGAATTTTTTCCTCAGGATGACCGGCCGCGGATGCGCGAAGGCAAGCGAGCGGTCCGAGACCGCAAGGCCGATCGTCTTCGTGCCGAGATCGATGCCGGCGAGCGTCCTGCCCGGCGGCAGTTCCCGCAACAGTTCGTCAACCGCGAGGGTGGGCACTTTCGTCCGGCTTTCCTTTGACCTCGTCGCCGGCCGTTCTATTCTCTGATCGGCAGAAAATCGAGCGGGAGGAGTTTCCGATGAAGATCACATGGTACGGTCACGCGACGTTCGGCGTCGAAACGGCGAAGGCCAGGATCCTGATCGATCCGTTCCTGACCGGCAATCCGTCCTGGGACAAGGGCTGGGAAGGCCCGGCGGAAGGCGTGACGCATGTGCTCCTGACGCACGGTCACAACGATCATGTCGGCGACGCGGCGGCGATCCTGAAGAAGACGGGCGCCATGCTGGTCGCCAATTACGAGACCTGCCTGTTCCTGGTCGGGCAGGGCGTGGCCGAAGGGAAGATCAACCCCGGCAATTTCGGCGGCACGGTCGATTGCGGCTCCTTCACCACCACTTTCGTACCGGCCTGGCATTCCTCCTCCTTCGGCGGCGAGGGCGGAACCAACACCTATCTCGGCAACCCGGGCGGGCTGGTACTGCATTTCCCCGACGAGAAGACGCTCTATCACATGGGCGATACCGACATCTTCTCCGACATGGCGCTCATACAGGAACTGCACGAGCCGCAGATCGGCATCGTGCCGGTCGGCGACCGCTTCACTATGGGCGGGGCGGTGGCCGCGCTCGCCTGCCGGCGTTTCTTCAGGTTCGAGACGGTTCTGCCGTGCCACTACGGGTCTTTCCCGATCGTCGACGCGACCTGCGACAAGTTCGTCGCCGGCATGGAAGGCTCGGGCGTGCAGGTGCTGACGCCGGAGCCGGGCGGCATGGTCTCGCTGTAGGCGCCGCTCTCTCCGGCGATATTGCGCGCCGCCCCTGCCGCCGCTATGACGCGGCCTGATTTCCGCCGGAGTAGAACATGTCGGTCACCATCGATACCGTGAAGCGCGTGGCGCGGCTCGCCCGTATCGCCGTCGACGATGCGGACGCCGAGCGCATGACGGGCGAGTTGAACGCGATCCTCGGCTTCGTCGAGCAATTGAACGAGGTGGACGTTTCCGGCGTCGAGCCGATGACCTCCGTCACGCCGATGGAGATGAAGAAGCGGCAGGATGTGGTGACCGACGGCGACAAGGCCGGCGACATCGTCGCCAACGCGCCTGCGACCGAGGAGAATTTTTTCCTCGTGCCGAAGGTGGTTGAATGACGGCTGAATTGCCCCACCCGCCGGCTTCGCCGGCACTTCCCCAACCACGGAACGGCTATGTGAACTTCGACCGCCTCTCCGCCTCGCTTCGCTCGGCACCTCTCCCCCTTTCGACGGGGGAGAGGATGCGCTGGCCGCACCGCTCGGCGCCCATCCTCTCCCCTCACGAAGTGGGGGAGAGGTGGTCCGCGAAGCGGACCGGAGAGGGGGCGCTTCCAGGTAGCTTTGTTTCAAAGAAGATTGCCCCATGAGTGAACTCATAAAACTCACCATCGCCGAGGCCCGCGCGAAGCTGCGCGCCAGGGAGATCACCTCCGCCGAGCTGACGGACGCCTATCTCGCTGCGATAGATGCGGCCAATCCCGCGCTCAACGCCTATGTCGCCGTGACCCACGACCACGCTCGCGATATGGCGAAGGCGTCGGATGCGCGATTGGCGAAGGGAGACGCCGGCGGGGAGGTTCGTGCGCTGGAAGGCATTCCGCTCGGCATCAAGGACCTGTTCGCCACGCAGGGCTTCCACACGCAGGCCGGCTCGCACATCCTCGACGGTTTCAAGCCGCGCTATGAATCGACCGTCACCGCCAATCTCTGGGCCGACGGCGCCGTCATGCTCGGCAAGCTCAACATGGACGAGTTCGCGATGGGTTCGTCCAACGAGACCTCGTATTATGGGCCGGTGGTGAACCCCTGGCGCGCGAGGGGCGACAACAAGGCGCTGGTGCCGGGCGGCTCCTCGGGCGGCTCTGCGGCCGCGGTCGCGGCCTGGCTGTGCGCCGGCGCCACCGCCACCGACACGGGCGGTTCCATTCGCCAGCCCGCCGCCTTCACCGGCACGGTCGGCATCAAGCCGACCTACGGCCGCTGCTCGCGCTGGGGCATCGTCGCCTTCGCTTCCTCGCTCGACCAGGCCGGACCGATCGCGCGCGACGTGCGCGACGCGGCGATCATGCTGAAATCCATGGCCTCGGTCGACCCGAAGGACACGACCTCGGTCGACCGCCCGGTGCCGGACTACGAGGCGGCGCTCGGCGGATCGGTGAAGGGCATGAAGATCGGCATTCCGAAGGAATACCGCATGGACGGCGTGCCGGAGGAAATCGAGGCGCTCTGGCGGCAGGGCATTGCCTGGCTGAAGGATGCCGGCGCCGAAATCGTCGATATCTCGCTGCCGCACACGAAATATGCGCTGCCGGCCTATTACATCGTCGCGCCGGCGGAGGCTTCCTCGAACCTCGCGCGCTATGACGGGGTGCGTTACGGGCTGCGCGTGCCGGGCAGGGACATCGTCGACATGTATGAGCGCACGCGCGCCGCCGGCTTCGGCCGCGAGGTGAAGCGGCGCGTGATGATCGGCACCTATGTGCTCTCGGCCGGCTATTACGACGCCTACTACGTGCAGGCACAGAAGGTGCGCACGCTGATCAAGAAGGATTTCGAATATGTCTTCGCCGAGGGCGTGGACGCCATCCTGACGCCGGCGACGCCGTCGGCGGCCTTCGGCATCGCCGACCAGGACATGAACGCCGACCCGGTGAAAATGTATCTGAACGACATCTTCACGGTGACGGTGAACATGGCGGGCCTGCCCGGCATTGCCGTCCCCGCCGGGCTCGACGAGCGCGGCCTGCCGCTCGGCCTGCAGCTTATCGGGCGGCCCTTCGAGGAGGAGACGCTTTTCCGCACGGCGGCCATCATCGAGAAGGCCGCCGGCCGCTTCGAGCCGGAGAAGTGGTGGTAGTGCTCCCGTCCTCGCCCCACGAAGTGGGCGAGAGGTGCCGCGCGAAGCGCGACGGGAAGGGGGTGACACAAACGTTAGCCGCCGCTACGGCTGCCGAATTGGACATCTTGCAGCCAAGCGCCCATCTTAGACGCAGCACGCGGGCCGGCACGGCCAGGCGCACCGGACAACCAACCAGGAGGACTTTCGATGAGCGAAGAACGCGCAGTTCTGGCAGGCGGATGCTTCTGGGGCATGCAGGATCTGATCCGCCGCTTCCCGGGCGTCATCGCGACCCGCGTCGGCTATAGCGGCGGCGACGTGCCCAACGCGACTTACCGCAACCACGGCACCCATGCCGAGGCGATCGAGATCATCTTCGATCCGGAAAAGACCAGCTACCGCGATCTCCTCGAATTCTTCTTCCAGATCCACGACCCGACAACGAAGAACCGTCAGGGCAACGACATCGGCACCAGCTATCGCTCGGCGATCTTCTATACGAGCGAGGAGCAGAAAAGGGTGGCCGAGGAGACGATCGCCGACGTGAACGCATCGGGCCTGTGGCCCGGCAGGGTCGTCACCGAAGTTTCGCCCGTCGGCGACTTCTGGGAGGCGGAGCCGGAGCACCAGGATTATCTGGAGCGCTATCCGAACGGCTATACCTGCCATTTCCCGCGGCCGAACTGGAAGCTGCCGCGCCGCGCCGACGCCGCCTGAGCGGCGCTGGCAACAGGAAATCCGGGCGGGGCGTCCTCGGGCGCCCGGCCCTTTCGCGTTCGCGGCCGGCGAGTACGCAATCCGCCGTTCGAGCCCGCTCCGTTTGCCACCGTCACAGAGCACAAAGGGAGTAAACCGACGAGCGGGTTACGCAATCGCTCGCAAGCGGCGAATCGTCCATGATGATCCGGGACCGTCCTCGCCCGGAGAGCCCGCATGTTCTTCATCGCCTCCAAGCTTGTCGGCTTCGTCATCCAGCCATTGAACCTGACCGCGCTGTTGCTGCTGCTCGGCGTTGCGGCGGCGTTGTTCAGGCGGAAGAGGCTGGCGGTCCTGTTTCCCGCGCTGGCGCTTGTCATCCTCGCGGTCTCGGCCTGGACGAGCGTCGGCTCGTTGCTCCTGAAGCCGCTCGAAAACCGGTTCGCCCGCCCCGCCGCCCCGCCCGCGGAGGTCCGCGGCATCATCGTGCTCGGCGGCTTCTTCGAAGGCGGCATCAATCTCGTCCGTGGCGGCTATGAATTGAACGACAGCGCCGACCGCATCGTCGAGGCGGCGATACTGGCGCGCCGCTACCCGGATGCGGAGATCGTGGTCACCGGCGGCAACGGCTCGCTGCTTCTGGAGGGCGAGGGCGATGCCGTGACCGCGCCGCGCCTCCTCGAAGCTCTCGGCATTCCGCGCGAGCGGCTGCGGATGGAGACGCGCTCGCGCAACACCTATGAGAATGCCGTCTTCACGCGAGAACTGGTCCAGCCGAAGCCCGGCGAGACCTGGCTGCTGGTCACGTCCGCCTTCCACATGCCCAGAGCCATGGCGCTCTTCCGCAAGGCGGGATTCGGCGTCGTCGCCTGGCCGACCGACTACCGCACGGCGGGAAACGAGCGGCTGTCGCTCGCGCGCGACAACATGATCGATTGCCTGCAGAACATGACGCTCGCGGTCCGGGAGTGGGTCGGCCTTCTCGCCTATCGGCTCTCCGGCAAGATCGACCGCATCTTCCCCGCGCCTGGCTGAGCTTGCGCCGCGGCCCGCGGGTCCCGACATAGTGCCATGTCGTGCGCGCGATAGCGGAAGTCGGCGTGTATCCAGCGTCGCCGCGGCGAAGGAAGGATAGAGTCCGGCAATTCGGCTGAGACGGCGCGGAAATGTTTCTCTCGGTTTTCGACCTCTTCAAGATCGGCATCGGCCCGTCGAGCTCGCACACGATGGGGCCGATGACGGCCGCTGGCCGCTTCCTTGACGAGCTTGCCGGCGACGACTGGCCGCGCCCCGCCGGAACCGTGGTCGACCGCCTTGCCGTCAGCCTGCACGGGTCGCTCGCCTTCACCGGCATCGGCCACGGTACCGACCGCGCGGTAATCCTGGGCCTCACCGGCGTGACGCCGCTCACCGCCGATCCCGACAAGGCGGACGCCATTCTCCAGAAGATCGCCACCGAAAAGCGGATCGAGCCGCCCGGCCAACCCGGCTACCGCTTCGACCCCGAAAAGGACCTGGAGCTCGACCGCAAGCATCCGTTGCCCGGCCACGCCAACGGCATGGTCTTTTCGGCCCATGACCGCGACGACCGGCTGCTCCTGCGCCGCATCTATTATTCCATCGGAGGCGGCTTCGTCGTCTCGGCCGAGGAATTGCAGCGCATGAAGACGCGGCCCGACAAGCCGGAGGAGAGGGGCGTTCCCTATCCCTTTGCAAATGCGAGGCAGATGCTCGAAATGGCTGCCGCCAGCGGGCTCTCGATCGCCGAGATGAAGCGGGCCAACGAGGAGACGCGCATGAGCGGCGCCGAACTCGACGCCGGCCTCGATCGCATCTGGAACGCCATGAGCGCCTGCATCGATCGCGGCCTGTCGCAGGACGGCGTCATGCCGGGCGGGTTGAAGGTCCGCCGCCGCGCCAGGAAGCTCAACGAGCGCATGGAGGAGGATTGGCGGCAGAACAGGCCCAATCCGCTGATGGCGAACGACTGGCTTTCCGTCTATGCGATGGCGGTCAACGAGGAAAACGCCGCCGGCGGCCGCGTGGTGACGGCGCCGACCAACGGCGCGGCCGGCGTGGTGCCGGCGGTCATCCGCTACTGGCGGCGCTTCCATGTCGACGCCGACCCGAACGGCGTCCGCGACTTCCTGCTCACCGCGGCGGCGATCGGCGGCATCATCAAGCACAACGCCTCGATCTCCGGCGCCGAGGTCGGCTGCCAAGGCGAGGTGGGTTCGGCCTCGGCGATGGCGGCCGCCGGCCTCTGCGCCGTCATGGGCGGCACGCCCGAGCAGGTCGAGAACGCGGCCGAGATCGCGCTTGAGCATCACCTCGGCATGACCTGCGACCCGGTCGCCGGGCTGGTGCAGGTGCCCTGTATCGAGCGCAACGCGCTCGGCGCGGTCAAGGCGGTGACGGCGGCCTCGCTCGCCATCAAGGGCGACGGCAAGCATTTCGTGCCGCTCGACGCGGCGGTCGAGACCATGCGCCAGACTGGCCACGACATGAACGAGCGCTACAAGGAAACCAGTCAGGGCGGGCTGGCGGTCAACGTCGTCGAGTGCTGATAACGACCGGCCGCCTTGCGGCGGCCGGCATGGAAGTCACTGCGCGACTTTCGCACGCGTCCGAGACGAGCTTAGGGGCAGAACCAGAGCGGCCCGACGACGATGCAGCCGCGGGTGCGCCAGTCACGCGGACGATAGTGATAGCGATGCCAGCCGTGCGGCGCGCTCCTGTACCGGCCGCCGGCCCTGTAATGATGGTGGCGATGGTGATCGCGGTCCCTGTCTCTGTAGGAATGATGATGGTGATCGCGGTCCCGATGGCGGTCACGATGTGAGTCTGCCAGCGCCGGCGACGTGACGAAAGCGACCGCGATGGCGGCCGCGGCAATGAATTTCAACATGTAAGGATCCTTTCCGGTCCCGAAACTCGTCCCAAGCGTCAGGGACTTAGGTCAGCTTTGGGCGCAGGCAAGACGCATGCTTCCGGTTCAGGCAGCCGTTTGTGGAGGATGCGCGTTTCGGCGCTTGACCCCGCGGCCTCCGGAGCTAAACCCATTCTCATGGCCCTGAACATCCTGAAACTCTGCGTCGGCTGCGACAGCGTCGAGGACCTCGAGGAGTGGATCGGTTTCCGCCTCGAGGAGAAGCGCCGCGCCGGCGAGAAGCCGGAGCATTTTCACACGACCCGCATGGTGCCGAAGCGCGTGGACGAGATCACATCCGGCGGATCGCTCTACTGGGTGATCAAGGGCAATGTCCAATGCCGCCAGCGTATCACCGAGATCCGGCCCTTCACGGACAAGGACGGCATCGGCCGCTGCCACCTGGTGCTCGAACCGAAGGTCGTGCGGACCGACTGGCAGCCGCGCCGCGCCTTCCAGGGATGGCGCTACCTCAAGGCGTCGGAGGCCCCGGCGGACGCCAGGGAAGGGCCCGACGGCTGGCATGCACTGCCGCAGAATCTGCGGCGCGAACTGGCGGAACTGGGGCTGCTGTAGAAGAGGTGTCCGACGAGGCAGCGGGTCGCCCGCTACCGGATGCCCATGTCGGGAACGCCAAGACCGATGCGCACGGCCGGGCGTCCGTCCGGCGCGAACACCTTGACACGGACATGGGCCGGCGGCTGCGAGGCCCGCCACGACCGTGCGCCGTGGCTGAGTAGCAGCGCGACGAGGTCGCGGGTCTTGAAGCGGCTGCCCTGGCTGCGGAAATCCGCAAGCCGCGTCGCTGCCTGGCGTAGCGTTCCGACGCTGAAGCCGATGCCGCGGAGCTGAGGGCGGGGTTCGCTGCGGGCATCGCCGAGCCCGGCGGCTTCCTGTTCTCCCGTCACCACTCTCGTTCCCCCTCTACTCGATACAATCAGGGCATGCCCGACCGGCTCTGGGCCTCGGCTATTGCTCGACCGCGTAGCAGGCGATGCTGCGCTTCTTCAGCGCGCCGCAGGCGTCCCACGCCGCCGACTTGGATGGGAAGCCGCCGAAACGGGCGCGATAGTAGGTATCGCCGTTCTTCTGGTAGACGGCCGTGAAGGGCGAGGCTTCGGCGAGCACCGCCGGCGCCTTCTTGGAAGTCTTGTCCAGTATGGCGCGCGCCTGTTGCTCGCTGTCGGTGGCGGCGATCTGGATCGCCCAGCCCTTCGGGGTCGAAGCGGTGCTGACCGGATCGATGCCCTTGGCGGCGACCTCAGCCACTTTCACCGCTGCCGGACGCGCCGTCGGCTCCGGAGCCTCCTCGACCAGCGCGAGCGCCGGCGTGGCCGGCGTCCGCACGGCACGCGCCGGGCGCGCGTCCGGCGTCGGCGCGTCATGGCGCGGCAGGGCGACGGCCACGGCGGCGGGCGCAACCTCCTGGCGCGAGGCGATGTAGTCGCTCGGATCGCCATGGCGCGCCGCGCGCGGCATGTATTTGCGGATGAGTTCCGCCGCCTCGGCGTCGCGCGAGCGCGCGGTCCGGCCGCCCATGACGACGGCAACGATGCTGCGGCCGTCGCGCTTCACCGAGGTGACGATGTTGAAGCCCGAAGCGCGCGTGTAGCCTGTCTTGATGCCGTCCAGTCCGTCGATGCGCCCGAGCAGATGGTTGTGGTTGGCGATGCGGTGGCGGCCATAGGTGAAGGAGCGCGTGGCGAAATAGCCGAAATATTGCGGGAAATGCTCGCGCAGCGCGATGCCGAGCAGCGCCATGTCGTGCGCCGTCGTCATCTGGTCGTCGTCAGGAAGGCCGTTGGCGTTGCGGAAGGTCGTCCGGCTCATGCCGAGCCGGTGTGCCGTCGCCGTCATGATCCTGGCGAAGTTTTCCGTGTTGCCGCCGAGCAATTCGCCGAGCGCGGCGGCGGCGTCATTCGCCGAGCGCGTCACCAGCGAGTAGATGGCCGTTTCCACGCTGACGGAGTCGCCTGCCTTGATGCCGAGCTTTGTCGGCGGCTGCGAGGCGGCATAGTCGGAGAAGGTAACCGGCGTCGACTTGGAAATCCTGCCGGACTGCAGCGCTTCGAAGGTGAGGTAGAGCGTCATCATCTTGGTGAGCGACGCCGGATAGCGGAGCGCGTCGGCATCGGACTCGTAGAGCGTGCGGCCGGTCCTGGCGTCCATGACGATGGCCGCGTGCCGCGTCGAGGCGAGCGCCGCGCCGGACAGGGCCATGATCAGGATCAGAAGAGAGAGAAGAGCCGGTTTTATGGAGCGCGACACGAAATTCGATGCACACACAGAAGCCGCTACTACCTTACTCACTGCCTTACCCTTTGGATTATCGCCGCGTTCCAGGCCCTGAGGACCCGCGAAGTGTTGTCCGGGAATTTATCGGACCCCGTGTTACCAATCCGTTTATGGTAACCGTAACGTTCATAAATTCCCTCGCCTTTGAAGGGTGGCGGCGGGACCCCGGCTGCTCTTCGGAGCGGCGGAACATCCGCCCCGCGAGGCGCTCTGCGGCGCATTTCCGTTGACAAATTGTGCGGTGCATCTAGATTTTGTGCATCGCCCAAGCGATGCGCCGGCTACATTTGAAAGGCACGCGATCATGACGCACTCATTCGAGGATGCGGACGCGATTGGCAAGGAGTTCCTCGAATGCGGACTGAGGAGCTTCGCCGCCGTTTCAAAAGGCGTGCAGGCGATCGCCCTCGACGCGACCGAGTACACCAAAAAAAGCTACGAGGAAGGCAGCACCGCGCTGCAGAAGCTCGCGGCCGCGAAGTCGGCCGAAGCCGCCTTCGAGATACAAAGCGGCTATGCCCGCAGCGCATATGAGAGTCTCGTGTCGGAGAGCACGAAGATGGTCGAGCTCTATGCGGAACTGGCGCGCGACGCCTACAGGCCCTTCGAGCAGATGGGTACCTGGAGGAAGTAAGCCTTTCGGGCGTTTCGTTCGCGGCAATATCCGATGTCGATTATCGGCCGCCGGGCGGGCCGGCGTCCCTCTACGCCTGCAAGCCTGGCGCATTCGTCGTAAAATACGATCCGTAGGCGTCAGCCAGCATATTGTCAGCGGGCCAGAAGGCCTTAAAATCCTATGGCGGATACCTACATGTCGGGCTCTCGACCAGCTCGGCGAAAGGAAGGCAACGATTGACGATCGGCCGGGAACCAGCGCGGTGTGGCGTCGTTAGGATGCAGGCAGGTCAGGACCGGGGAAACGGCGCAGGCCGGGGAACGGCTGTCATTGCCCGACCCAGGACTAAAACGAAGAAGCCGAGCCTTTACCGGGTCCTGATTCTCAACGACGACTACACGCCGATGGAATTTGTGGTGCACGTGCTGGAGCGTTTTTTCCAGAAAGACCGCGACGCGGCCACCCGCATCATGTTGCACGTTCACAATCACGGTGTCGGAGAATGCGGGGTCTATACATTCGAGGTCGCCGAGACCAAAGTGACGCAAGTCATGGATTTTGCCCGTCAGCATCAGCATCCGCTGCAATGCGTGATGGAGAAGAAGTGAGGAATGAATGCCGGCTTTCTCCCAAGGCCTAGAACGGGCGCTGCACCAGGCGCTCACTTTCGCTAACGAGCGCCATCACGAATACGCGACGCTGGAGCACCTGTTGTTGGCCCTCATCGACGATGCCGATGCCGGCGCCGTCATGCGGGCGTGCAACGTCGATCTCGACGAGCTGAAGCAGGTCCTCGTCACCTATATCGACACGGAGCTCGACAATCTCGTCACCGGTTACGACGAGGATTCCAAGCCCACCGCGGGCTTCCAGCGCGTGATCCAGCGCGCCGTCATCCATGTGCAGTCGTCGGGCCGCGAGGAAGTCTCGGGCGCGAACGTGCTCGTCGCCATCTTCGCCGAGCGCGAGAGCCATGCGGCTTACTTCCTGCAGGAACAGCAGATGACCCGCTATGACGCGGTCAACTACATCTCGCACGGCATCGCCAAGCGGCCGGGCGCGGGCGAATCGCGCCCGCCGCGCGGCGCCGAGGAGGAGCAGCCGGGATCCGGCGGCGGCGAGCCGGAGGAGGGCGGCAAGAAGAAGCAGCAGCAGGACGCGCTGACCGCCTATTGCATCAACCTCAACGAAAAGGCGCGGGCCGGGCGCATCGATCCGCTGATCGGCAGGGAGCCGGAGATCAGCCGCACGATCCAGGTGCTCTGCCGCCGTTCCAAGAACAACCCGCTCT
>JBQCFH010000032.1:0-5587 GCA_051959385.1 Rhizobiaceae bacterium
TCAACCGCAGCACGCGCTTCGATATGTACTGCCAGGAGCGCGAGAATGAACGCCGCGGCCAGACAAGGGTGCGCACCCGGTCGTAGAAACTGTCGGGCTTGCGGCGTCGAAAAAGCATTACAGAGGGCTTCCTTCAATACTCCGCGAAGCGCCCGTCATTCCGGCGATGATAGCTCCACGCGCCTTAGGCATTTCCCCGCCGATATCCGCCCTCACCGGGTCGCCGCGATAAAATTCATATAGCCACCCAATTGTGACAGGACAACCTCCGGATATCACGGCGGAAATGAGATCTGCCGCCGAGCCCGTCAGGTGACGCCGTCGCCATGCCGCTTTCTGGCAGTGCCAAGCACCCGCTCAGATGACGACCTGGGTGCCGATCTCCACGACCCGGCCCGTGGGGATCTGGAAATATTCCGTGGCGTCGGCTGCATTGCGCGCAAGCGCTATGAAGAGCCGGTCCTGCCAGACCGGCATGCCGGTATGCCTGGACGCCTTGAGCGAGCGGCGCGACAGGAAGAAGGACGTCGTCATGATGTCGAATTTCCAGCCCTGCTTGCGGCATTGCGCCAGCGCCCGCGGCAGGTTCGGCTGCTCCATGTAGCCGAAGGTGATCTTCACGCGCATGAACAGGTCGTTGATCTTCTCCATCTCGACCCGTTCGTCCTCCGCCACCAGCGGCGTTGGCGCGGTGGCGATGGTCAGGATGACATTGCTTTCGTGGATGACCTTGTAGTGCTTCAGGCTGTGCATCAGCGCGGTGGGAGCCGATTCCGGATCGCCGGTGAGGAACACGGCGGTGCCGGGAACGATGACCGGCGGCTTGCGCGCCATCTCCTTGACGATGACGCCGAGCGGCACTTCCGACTTGCGCGTCTTGTCGAAGAGATAGCGGCTGCCGCGGACCCATGTCCACATGATGAGGCACATGGTGCCGGCGATGCAAAGCGACACCCAGCCGCCTTCCGCCACCTTGATGCCGTTGGCGCTGAGGAAGACGGTATCGACGATCAAGAACAGCACGATCAGCGGAACGGCCCAAGTCAGCCGCCACTTCCAGATGCGCCGCATGACGATGAAGAGCAGGATGTTGGTGACGAACATCTCGCCGGTGACGGAGATGCCGTAGGCGGAGGCAAGGTTGCCGGATCGCTGGAAGCCGAGCACCAGGAGGATGACGGCTACGGCGAGGATCCAGGTGACGCGCGGGATGTAGATCTGTCCCAGCTGCGTCTCCGACGTGTGGAGGATTCCGAACCGCGGCAGGATATTCATCTGCACCGCCTGCCGCACCATGGAATAGGCGCCGGAGATGACCGCCTGGCTGGCGATTACGGTGGCCAGCGTGGCCAGCAGGACCACCGGCAGAAGCGCCCAGTCGGGCTGCATGTCGAAAAAGACGTTTTCCGGCATGGACGTACGCGAAAGCACGAAAGCGCCCTGTCCGAAATAGTTGAGCAGCAGGCATGGAAAGACGATCGCGAGCCAGGCCGTGACGATCGGCCGGCGGCCGAAATGGCCGAGATCGACATAGAGCGCCTCGGCGCCGGTTACGGCCAGGAAGACGGCGCCGACGGTCGCAAAGGACAGGCCCGGATTGGAGATCAGGAAAGCGACGGCATGGTAGGGATTGACCGCCCAAAGCACGTCGAGGTCGTCGATGATGTGGCGCAGTCCCGCCAGGCCGAGCGTGAGGAACCACACGAACATGATCGGGCCGAAAACCTTGCCAACGGCCCCGGTGCCGAACTTCTGCACAACGAAGAGCGCGATCAGGATGACAACCGTAATCGGCACCACATAGGGCTGGAACGCCGGGGTTACGGTCTCCAGGCCCTCAACCGCCGAAAGTACCGAGATCGCCGGAGTGATCACTGAATCGCCCATGAACAGCGACGCCCCGACAATGCCGATGCCGAGGATTACCATGGGCCGCGTGGCGAAGCTGTTGCGGGCGAGCGACATCAGGGACAGCGTGCCGCCCTCCCCGCGGTTGTCGGCGCGAAGCACGAAGGCGACGTATTTCACCGTAACCACGAGCGTCAGCGCCCAGACGATCAGCGACAGCACGCCGAGCACGTCCTCGCGCAGCACCGTGCCGTCTGACCCGGCTACGCGCAGCGCCTCGCGGAAAGCATAGATCGGGCTCGTGCCGATATCGCCGTAGACGACGCCGAGCGCGCCGACGACCAGCGCGGACAGGGAGTCGCCCCCTTCCGGCTTGTGAGCCACGACGGCCGCCTCCGGTCTTTGGCCTTCATCGACCGCTTCCGGTTTCTGGCCTTCATCGACCGCTTCCGGCAGCGTGCTGCCGTTTTGAGATGAATCCATGAAATGCAATGGGCCCGGTTGGCGCGGGGGCCTTCTTTATTCGATGTTGCACTGCAATATCAACCGCAAAGTCACAATTCCGCCAAAAGTGACCTGGCGGCGCGCCGTCGCCGCCATGCGCATGAGGCTATCATCTGGGAAGCGGCGGACCTTCGGTCAAGCCGCGGTATCTTACCAGCCGCAGGCCCTGATAAAGCGCCTTACGGTCTCCGGCATGCCATATTCCAGCGCATCCGCGGTCAACCCGTGGCCGATGGATACTTCGGCCAGGAACGGAATGGCGCGCACGAGCGCCGGCAGATTGGCGACGGTGAGATCGTGGCCTGCATTGACGTCGAGGCCGACGGAGCGGGCGCGTTCCGCCGTTTTTCCGAGCTTTTCCAGTTCCTTGGCGGCTTTGGCGGAAGCGTCATGGCAGCCTCCGTACGGGCCGGTATAGAGCTCGATCCGGTCGGCGCCGGTCGCCTTCGCGGCCGCGATCTGCTCCTCCGGCGCATCCGGATCGGAAAAGAGTGAAATGCGTGCGCCCGTCCGCTTCAGCCGCGTCACGATGGCCTTCAGCATGTCGCGGTTGGCGATGAAATCCCAGCCATGGTCGGAGGTCGGCTGCTCCGGATCGTCCGGCACCAGCGTCACCTGCTCGGGCTCGGTCGCCTCGACCAGCGCCAGGAAGTCGCCCGTCGGATAGCCTTCGATGTTGAATTCCGCCTCGGGGAACTCGTCGTCGATCAGCGCCCGCAGCTCCGGCAGGTCGGAGAAGCGCGTATGCCGCTGATCCGGCCGCGGGTGGACGGTCAGGCCATGCGCGCCGGCCTGGAGGGCGATCCGCCCCAGGCCCGTCACGCTCGGCCATGGCAGGTCGCGCCGGTTCCTGAGCAGCGCAACCGCGTTCAGATTGACGGAGAGCTTGGCGGGCATCGGCATGGGTCCAAAATTAGCGTCAGATGCCCGTATAGTGCGCTTTTCGCGGAACGGACACGGCTTTTGATTGTTCCAGTAGCGTCGGCCACGGACAGAAGAGGAAGATAATGGGCACGATGGAAGCGCCGATCGCCATCCGCCGTCTCGAGACGGATCGCGAAGACGTTTTCGCCTTCGATGTTGTCGGGCGCGTCGCCGCCTCGGATGTCGAGAACATCTACGGCCTCATCGAGGGCGCCTATGCGCTGCACGACAAGATCGACGTGCTCGTGCGCATCAAGGACTATGACGGCGTCGACTGGGACGCAGCAAAGAAGGATTTCAGTCTTCTAAGCGAGACCCGCGCGCTGAAGCACATCAGGCGCTACGCCGTCGTCGGCGGGCCGGGCTGGTTCGGTCCGATGATCGCGGTCCTCAAGCCGTTCTTCAGCCTCAGGATGAAGCATTTCGACGCCGACGAGGAAGCGGAGGCCTGGGCCTGGATCGGCGCTACCGAGATACCGCCGCGCACCTGACGCGACGACGCACAGCACGCAAATTTCGGTCGGGCTCCCGCTGTTCCGGGCAGCGGGCGACGTGTAGATTGGCCTACGTGCGACTCTCGTGCACGTCTGAAAGAGGGGGAATTTTCATGCGCAGGATCGACGAAACCTATTTTCTGCTGTCGCTGCTCTGGCTTGTCGCCGGCATGGCTTTCGGCATCTGGCTCGGCGCGACGAACCAGATGAATTTCGCCGAATCGCACGCTCACATGGCGCTCGTCGGTTTCGTCGTCTCGGCCATCTTCGGCATCATGTACCGCTTCTTCCCCGCCATGGCCGAATCGCGCGCGGCTCCCTATCAGCTCTGGGTCTATCAGCTCGGCGCCGTCATCCTGGTCGCCGGCAAGATCCGCGTCGATGCCGGCGGCAGTCCCTCCGTGGTGATCGTGGGATCGTTCGTGATCCTCGCCGGAGCTCTCTTGATGCTCTACGTATTCGCCGCAAGGCGCGGGACGGCCGGGGCGGCGGTAGAGGCGACTGCGGGCTGAGAAAGCGCGCTACCGCACCACGGTCAGGCGCTCGGCGGCGCGGGTAATCGCGGTGTAGAGCCAGCGCTGGCGCGTGTCCTTGAAGGCAAAGCTCTCGTCGAAGAGGACGACGTTGTTCCATTGCGAGCCCTGCGCCTTGTGCACGGTCAGCGCGTAGCCGTAGTCGAAATCGTCGTAGCGCTTCTTCGTCTGCCACGGGATCTCGGCTTCCTGGTCCTCGAAGGTGGCCTTGAGGAGCTTGATCTTGGCGACGCCTCGGTCGGGATCGTCCTCCTCCGGCGCGACGAGCAGGTTGATGCCGGGCTTCACCGTCTCGCGCGAGGAGGTCATCACCTTCCAGAGCGAGCCGTTGAGCAGACCCTTGGACGGATCGTTGCGCAGGCAGACCAGCTTGTCGCCGGCCTGCGGATAGGCAGCGTCGAAGCCCTTCAGCTCGCGCAGGCGCTGGTTGTAGCGCCGCCGCGTGCGGTTGATGCCGACCAGCACCTGGTCGGCGGAGAGCACCAGCTCCTGCGTGACGTCCTCCTTGCCGATCACCTGCGTCGTGCCGTAGTCGCCCTTCATGAACTCGCGGCCCTCGCGTACGTCGAGCGCCAGCCGGATGATCGGGTTGTCGCGCGCCTGCCGGTGGATTTCGGTCAAGAGCATGTCCGGCTCGTGCTCGGTGAAGAAGCCGCCGCCCGAGATCGGCGGAAGCTGCGCCGGGTCGCCGAGCACCAGCACCGGCGTGCCGAAGGACAGGAGGTCGCGGCCAAGCGTCTCGTCCACCATCGAGCATTCGTCGATGATGACGAGCTTGGCGCGCGCGATCGGGCTTTGCCGGTTGAGCGAGAAGGTCGGCGACATCGAGGTCTTGCCGGTCACCTCGTCCTCGACCGCCTGCTCGCCGCGCGGCCGGTAGATCAGGGAATGAATGGTGCGCGCGTTGACGGCGCCCTTGGAGCGCAGCACCTGCGCCGCCTTGCCGGTGAAGGCGGCGAACTGCACCTGCCCGTCGACATGCTCGGCGAAATAGCGCGCCAGCGTCGTCTTGCCGGTGCCGGCATAGCCGAAGAGCCGGAAAATCTGCGGCCGCTTCGCCTTCAGCCAGCGGCCAACCGCCTTCAACGCCTCGTCCTGCTGCGGAGAGAATTCCATCAGCCGGTCAGAGCGGATTCGGAGCGGAAGAGCAAGCGCGCATCAGGCGAGATCGGTCAGCGCGAAATCACCGCCCTTGTAGAGGAGCGGCACGCCGGCCTGTCTCGCCATCGCGTAGGAGAAGCAGTCGCCCATATTGAGTTGGGCGGGATGGCCCGAGCCTTTGCC